>NZ_JBUYWT010000019.1:0-139589 GCF_055264925.1 Bradyrhizobium sp. KZN70725 | reverse complement strand
CGTCGAGCCGATATCCCCAGAAGCATCGAAATCCTCGTGCCGCCAGAGAACTTGCCGATCCTAAGCTGGCTCGGTATCAAACCGTCAAAATCACTGTGACGAGCCACTAGTCCGTCGTCAACGCGGTCTCCATGTCGGTTGGGTCGACCTGTTTGGCGAGATTGGCATTGAGCTTGTCGCGGTCGAGCTCACCCTCCCACCAGGCGACGATCACGCAAGCCACGCCGTTGCCGCACAGATTGGTCAGCGCGCGGCACTCGCTCATGAACTTGTCGATGCCGAGCACGATCGCCATGCCCGGCACCAGCCGCGGATCGACCACCGCAAGCGTCGCCGCCAAGGTGATGAAGCCGGCGCCGGTGATGCCGGAGGCGCCCTTCGAGGTCAGCATCGCCACGATCAGGATGGTGATCTGCTGGCTGAAGGTGAGATCGAAGCCCAGCGCCTGTGCGATGAACAGGGTCGCCAGCGTCATGTAGATGTTGGTGCCGTCGAGGTTGAACGAGTAACCCGTGGGCACCACGAGGCCGACCACCGATTTCGAGCAGCCGAGACGTTCGAGCTTCTCCATCAATGACGGCAGCGCGCTCTCAGAGGACGAGGTGCCGAGCACGATCAGGAGCTCGTCCTTGATGTAGGCCAGGAACTTGAAGATCGAGAACCCCGCGATCCGCGCGATGATGCCGAGCACCACGAACACGAACAGCGCGGCGGTCAGATAGAACGTCGCGATCAGCCCCATCAGGTTGAGGATCGCGCCGGTGCCGAACTTGCCGATGGTGAAGGCCATCGCGCCGAACGCGCCGATCGGCGCCGCCCGCATCACGATCGAGATGACGCCGAACACGGCGTGCGCGGCGTCGTCGATGAACGAGCGGATGGTGTGGCCGCGCTCGCCGAGGCCCATGATCGCGAAGCCGAACAGCACCGAGAACAGCAGCACCTGCAGGATCTCGCCCTGCGCGAATGCACCGACCACGGTGTCGGGAATGATGTGCAGCACGAAGTCGACGCTCTTCTGCGCCTCCGCCTGCTTGGCATAGCCGGCAACCGCCTGCGCATTCGCCGCCGCATTGCCGAAGCCGGCACCCGGCCTGACCAGATTGCCGACGAGCAATCCGATCACCAGCGCGAAGGTCGAGACGACCTCGAAATACACCAGCGCCTTGACGCCGATGCGGCCGACCTTCTTGGCATCTTGTATATGGGCGATGCCCGATACCACGGTGCAGAAGATGATCGGCGCGATCACCATCTTGATCAGCTTGATGAAGCCGTCACCGAGCGCCTTGATCCACTCGTTGGTGGCAAGGCCCGGCCACAACCAGCCGACCAATGCGCCGAGCACGATCGCGATCAGGACCTGGACATAGAGAACTTTATACCACGGCTTGCTGCCGGCGCTCGCCGGCGCAGCCGTGACAACGGTTGCCGTTGCCATGTGTCACTCCCCCTCAGAAATGGCGGAAACAGCCAAGATCAACTTGGCGGTTCAAGTCAAATGGAACTGTGTGGGCCCTGCCGCTTATCCGCGATGATCCGCCCGCCACAGTGCCGGCGAAACCACGGCACTGCGCTGCGAAACCGATCCGAAAGGCAAAGCGAACGCCGGAAGGCTCTTGATGGCTCTTGGAGTTTGAAGGCTCCTGGAGTTCGCGGGCTATTTAAGCCAATGCGCGATCCGTGCAACTGCTTCCTGCATCTCCGCGGCCGAGCGTGCATAGGAATAACGGATGAAGGCGCGGCCGTGGATCGGATCGAAATCGACGCCGGGGGTCGCCGCGACATGCGCCTTCTCGAGCATCTCGCTGGCGAAGGCGAAGCTGTCGAAGGTGAAGTCGGAGACGTCGGCATAGAGGTAGAACGCGCCGTCAGCGGGAAGGAATTTGGTCAGGCCGGCCTTCGGCAGCCCTTCGATCAGGATGCGGCGGTTCTCCTGATAGCCGCGCTTGATCGCCTCCATCTCCTCGCGGCCTTCGAACGCCGCTTCGGCCGCGATCTGCGACAGGGTCGGCACCGAGATCGACAGGTTCTGCTGCAGCCGCTCGATCGGCCGCACCAGCACGTCGGGCACCACCATCCAGCCGACACGCCAGCCGGTCATGCAGAAGTACTTCGAGAACGAGTTGATCACGAGCGCGTTCGGCGACAGCTCTGCGGCCGTCACCGCAGGAAACGCATAGTCGAGCCCGTGATAGATCTCGTCGGAGATGAAGCGGATGCCCGCGCTGTCGGCGGCCGCCATCAGGGTCGACAGCGCCTCGCGCGACATCATGGTGCCGGTCGGGTTGGCGGGGCTGCCGACCAGCACGCCCTTCAGCGGCGCCTTGCGATGGGCGGCGAGCAGCGCCTCGCCGGTCAGGGCATGGCGGGTGTTGCCGGAGGTTTCGATCAGCACCGGCTCGCAGCCCAGCGCGGTCAGGATATGCCGGTACGGCGGATAGCCCGGCACGGTCACGGCGACCCGGTCGCCCGGCTCGAACATCGCAAGAAACGCCAGGATGAATCCACCCGACGAGCCGGTCGTGACGATGATGCGCTCAGCGTCTACCGCGCAACCATACGTGTCGCTGTAGTGCCGGGCGATGCGTGCGCGCAGCGAGGGAACGCCGAGTGCCGAGGTGTAGTCGATCCGCCCGTCCGCAAGCGCGGCCTGCGCGGCCGCGATCGCCGGCTTCGGCGCGCCTGCGGCAGGCTGCCCCACCTCCATATGGATGA
Source organism: Bradyrhizobium sp. KZN70725 (assembly GCF_055264925.1). NCBI lineage: Bacteria > Pseudomonadati > Pseudomonadota > Alphaproteobacteria > Hyphomicrobiales > Nitrobacteraceae > Bradyrhizobium > Bradyrhizobium sp. KZN70725. Next base: position 136,871 of record NZ_JBUYWT010000019.1, on the reverse strand, counting down.
CATGGCCGCCGGCGGCCTCGATTCGCGCGGCCGCCGCCATCACGTCCATCACCATGAACGGCGGAACATCGCTCCGTCCGGACGCTGTCAACAGGCTGCCTACACGGTCTCTCGGTGTCGCTTCACGCATGGATTTCTGCTATTGCACGGCCGCTGCCGAATTCGGGTTCCCGTTACCGGCTGCCGCCCCAGACTGGCCGCATTCGGTGGCTCCTTATAACGCTTTCAGGCCTAGTGAATACCCGGTTCGCGTGAAGAAGAACTGCAAAAACAACAGACTGCGCCACGCGCCTGATCCGGTCGGGCCCGGAACACGGACTTGTGCCGGCGCGTCCAGTCATCGCCGATAGATCGCCCATGCTGTTCCGCCTCGCGCTTCGCACCAGGACCTTCAAGCTGACCGCGCTCATGACCGCGGTTGCGCTCGCGGTCGGCCCCGTGGTCCCTGCGCGAGCCCAGCAAAAAGGCCCGCCGGTGCTGCGCGACACCGAGTCCGAGCAGCTGTTGCGCGAATACACAAGGCCGATCCTGCGCGCCGCCGGTCTGGAGAAGCAGAACATCCAGATCGTGATCATCAACGACGGCTCGTTCAACGCCTTCGTCGCCGACGGCCGGCGCATCTTCGTCAATTACGGCGCGCTGCTGCAATCGGAGACGCCGAACCAGATCATCGGCGTGCTGGCGCACGAGACCGGCCACCTCGCCGGCGGCCATCTCGCCAAGATGCGCGAGCAGCTGGCGCAAGCCCAGACCCAGATGATCATCGCGATGCTGCTCGGCGTCGGCGCGCTGGCCGCGGGTGCGGGCGGCCGCGGCGGCGGCAATGGTCTCTCCAGCGCCGGCGCCGCGGCGATCTCGGCGCCGCAAGCGGTCATTCAGCGCACGCTATTGTCCTATCAACGCCAGCAGGAAGAGAACGCCGACCGCGCCGGCGTCAAGTTCCTGAATGCGACCGGACAATCCGCCAAGGGCATGTACGAGACGTTCAAGCGCTTCACCGACGAGAGCCTGTTCGCCTCGCGCGGGGCTGACCCTTATCTGCAGTCGCATCCGATGCCGGTCGATCGCGTCTCCGCGCTGCAGGAACTGGCGCGCTCCAGCCCCTATTGGGACAAGAAGGACGATCCGGCGCTGCAGCTGCGCCACGACATGATGCGCGCCAAGATCTCGGGCTTCATGGAGCGGCAGGACACGGTCTACCGCCGCTATCCGCTGTCCAACACCAGCCTGCCGGCGCGCTATGCACGCGCGATCACGACCTATCTGCACGGCGATCTGCGCTCGGCGATCGCGCAGATCGACGGCTTGATCCAGGTGCAGCCCAACAATCCCTATTTCCATGAATTGCGCGGCCAGGCGCTGCTCGAAGGCGGCCGGCCGGCCGAAGCCATCGCGCCGCTGCGCCGCGCAGTGCAGCTCTCCAGCAATTCGCCGTTGATCGAGATGCTGCTCGGCCAGGCGCTGGTCGCCTCGGACAACAAGGCCTACACCGACGAGGCGATCAACATGCTGCGTGCCGCGGTGGCGCGCGAGCCCGAGGCGCCGCTCGGCTATACCCAGCTCGCGATGGCCTACGGCCGCAAGGGCGACTATGCCCAGGCCGACCTCGCCTCGGCGCAGGCCGCCTATCTCCGCGGCGACACCAAGACCGCCCGCGATCTTGCGTCACGCGCCAAGACGCGGTTCGCGATCGGCACGCCCGGCTGGGTCAAAGCTGACGACATTGTGAGCGCCAAGCCCATGCCGGGTCAGAAAAACAACTAGAAATAAACCGTAGTTCCATACAACGATCACCGAAACCGGCTCACGGCCCCGCCGTTTTTTTGAGCCACCGCGAACAAGGATTTTGTCATGCCAGCGCTTCGTTTTCTTGCCCCTGCCCTGCTCGCGCTCGGCGTTTGCGCCGCGCCGCTTCCGGCGTCCGCGCAGAGCTTCACCGACACCCAGCGCGGCGACATCGAGACCATCGTGCGCAACTATCTGATCGCGCACCCGGAGGTGCTCGAAGAGGCGATGAACGAGCTGAGCAAGCGGCAGGCCGCCGCCGAAGCCGAGAAGCATGAGCAGAGCGTCGCCAAGAACGCCGACACCATCTTCAATTCGCCGCGCGGCGTCATGCTCGGCAACAAGGACGGCGACGTCACCTTCGTCGAGTTCTTCGACTACAATTGCGGCTACTGCAAGCGCGCGATGTCCGACATGCTCGATTTGATGAAGGCGGATTCGAAGCTGAAGGTCGTGCTGAAGGAATTCCCGGTGCTGAGCCAAGGCTCGGTCGAGGCCGCGCAGGTCGCGGTCGCCGTGCGCATGCAGGATCCGACCGGCAAGAAGTATCTCGATTTCCACCAGAAGCTGCTCGGCGGCCGCGGCGCCGCCGACAAGGCGCGCGCGCTGGCGGTCGCCAAGGAGGTCGGTCTCGACATGGCGAAACTCGAGAAGGATATGGCGAGCCCCGAGGTGAAGGCGACCATCGAGGAGAACTTCCGCCTCGCCGAATCCATGGGCATGAACGGCACACCGAGCTACGTGATCGGCAAGCAGGTCGTGATCGGCGCCGTCGGCGTCGACAACCTCAAGGAAAAGATCGGCATCGCCCGCTGCGGCAAGGCGACCTGCTGATCGCCGCTCCGACAGCGCTCATCGCGTACAAGATCCGGCTGCGATGCAGCCGGATTTTTTGTTGCCGCCACCCGAACCGATTCCGCGCGGGTCGCAACCAAGGGCCGTCACCAACGACGCAAGTCGCGCGAAGCCGAAAATATAGCGCGACCTAATCTCGAGATCGAAGAGCATTTCGGCGGCTTCAATTTCGGCGGCGGCAACGGCCAGCTCGATCATGCGGGCGCGGAGTTCGACTGGGCCTGCGGTTGAAGCAGCCGCGCATTCATCTCGCGCGTTCATCGCGCATTCACCTCAAGAACAAACCGCAAGGAACCGCAAATCAACAGGAACATCGCACATGCTCTCCCGTTGTCGGCGCGGGCAATGCTGAAAAACGAGGAGGAATTGCGATGTCTAACCGCTTTCTGATTTCGGTCGCGGCGGCGGCTTTGATCGCCGGCACCGGTTTCGCGAACGCACAGGGCGCCGGCGGCGCCAACAAGGAAACCGGGGCCGGTGGTGGTGCGACCACGCAGCAGTCTGCACCGTCCGGTGGTGCGTCATCGGGCACCATGCAGCATGACAAGAGCGGCATGAAGGGTTCCGAGCATTCGACGACCGGTGAGTCGAGCACCAAGGGTGCGGAGTCCGACAAGTCCGGCACGGCCACCAAGGGCGCGCAGGACAGTACCCAAAAGTCGAAGGGCATGAGCTCGGAGAACGAAGCGACCAAGGGCTCCAAGGAGGGCTCGAAGGACATGAAGGCCGAAGGTCGCGACAAGAGCGGCAACATGAAAGCCGAGGAGCGTGACAAGAGCGGCAAGATGAACGCCGAGGGCCGCGACAAGAGCGGTGCCGGTGCCACGACCAACCAGAACGCTCAGACCAAGAGCCCGGCCGACCCCAACCGCGCGCAGACCAACGACACGAGCCGCACGCAGACCACGACCGGTAACGCGGCAACGTCGGCCACCGCGGCTCCGCCGCCCGAGAAGCGCACCCAGATCACGACCGCGATCAAGTCGGAGCACGTGACCGAAGCCACCAACGTGAACTTCAATGTGGCGGTCGGCACCCGCGTTCCGGCTGACGTTCACTTCTACCCGGTGCCGGAGCGGGTCGTGACGATCTACCCGCAGTGGCGCGGCTATCAGTTCATCCTGGTCAAGGGCCGCTACGTGATCGTGCAGCCTGAGACCCATGAGATCGTCTACATCATCGAGGGCTAAACCGGCCTCGGTGCGAGGGCGCCCAAACGGGCCCTCGCCTTCATCTCGACCCCGCCCCTTCGGGGCGGGGTCTTGCTTTCGGCCGCACCCCGCATCGCGCCGGTGGATGGCGGGCCGGAGCGCCCGCTGAAGGCAGCTTCCGCAAGATTTGGTTAATCAGCATTTTCCGCAGGTTAGGGCAGGCACCTAACAGGGTGGAGGAAGTTGTTGAAGACGTTCCGATTTCACCTAAAGACTTCCCCTTCGGCCGGTTGTTACCTATAACCCGGCCCACTCCACCCCTTGTCGGACCCCCTCTCGGAACCTTTGGCCGGAACTTGGCAGGAAACTCTGGAATGGCTGCTGCCGGAACGATCTATGTGCTGAACGGCCCGAACCTCAATCTGCTGGGGACGCGCGAGCCGGAGACCTACGGCCATGCGACCCTCGCCGATGTCGAGAAGCTGTGCGCGGACACCGCACGCCAGTTCGGGCTGACCGCCGACTGCCGGCAGTCCAACCGCGAGGGCGAACTGATCGACTTCATCCATGAGGCCCACGCCAAGAAGGCGGTCGGCATCATCATCAACGCCGGTGGCTACTCTCATACCTCGATCGCGCTGCATGACGCGCTGATCGCGGTCAAGATCCCCGCGGTCGAAGTTCACGTCAGCAACATCCACGCCCGCGAAAGCTTCCGACACCACTCGTTCACTGCTAAAGCCGCCTTCGCGTCACTTTGCGGCTTCGGCATCGACGGCTACCGGCTTGCGATCATCGGCCTCGCCACCAGGATCGGCGTCAAGATCGACGCCAAGCCAAAGACTTAATCGTCAATCCTGACGTTCCCCGTCACCAGACAAAGATTTCGGATCACAGAGCATGGCGCGCCAGCCAGACGACAAATCAACCGCAAAAAAGAACGACTCCAAGAGCGACGACAGCGCCCTCATTCGCGAACTCGCGCTGCTGCTTGCGGAAACCAATCTGACCGAGATCGAGATCGAGCGTGCCGGCCTGCGTGTCCGCGTCGCGCGCAACATCAGCATCGCGGCCTCGGTGCCCGCCGCCTCCGTGGCGGGCGTTGCCGCACCGGCCGCCATTGCCGTCCCGGTGGCTGCGGCTGCGACCGATCTCGCCAAGCACCCGGGCGCCGTGCCGTCGCCGATGGTCGGCACCGCCTATTGGGCGCCCGAGCCGGGCGCCAAGCCGTTCATTGAAGTCGGCACCAAGGTCTCCGCCGGCCAGACGCTTCTGATCATCGAGGCGATGAAGACGATGAACCAGATCCCGTCGCCGCGCGCGGGCACCGTGACGCAGATTCTCGTCGAGGACGGCCAGCCGGTCGAATTCGGCGAGCCGCTCGTCATCATTGAATAGCTTCCGTCAACACCAGGCGCTGCGATGTTCGACAAGATCCTTATAGCCAATCGCGGCGAGATCGCGCTTCGCGTGCTGCGCGCCTGCAAGGAGCTCGGCATCTCGACCGTCGCGGTGCATTCCACCGCCGACGCCGACGCCATGCATGTGCGGCTCGCCGACGAGAGCGTGTGCATTGGCCCGCCGCCGTCGAAGGATTCCTATCTCAACGTGCCGGCGCTGCTCGCGGCCTGCGAGATCACCGGCGCCGACGCCGTGCATCCCGGCTACGGCTTCCTGTCTGAGAACGCGCGCTTCGCCGAAATCCTCGCCGACCACAATCTGGGCTTCATCGGACCGAAGGCCGAGCACATCCGCCTGATGGGCGACAAGATCGAAGCCAAGAAGACCGCCAGGCGCCTCGGCATTCCCGTGGTGCCCGGCTCGGACGGCGCGGTGACCTCGGAGGCCGACGCGCTCGCGATCGGCAGAGACATCGGATTCCCGGTGCTGGTCAAGGCGGCGGCCGGCGGCGGCGGCCGCGGCATGAAGGTCGCCCATACCGAGGCTGACCTCGCGCTCGCGCTCTCGACCGCGGCCAACGAGGCCAAGTCGGCGTTCGGCGACGCCTCGGTCTACCTGGAGAAATACCTGCAGAAGCCGCGCCACATCGAGATCCAGATTCTCGGCGACGGCCGCGGCGGCGCCATCCATCTCGGCGAGCGCGACTGCTCGCTGCAACGCCGTCACCAGAAGGTCTGGGAGGAAGGCCCCTCGCCCGTGCTCGCGGCGGCGGCGCGCGCCAGGATCGGCGAGACCTGCGCCAAGGCGATGCGGGACATGAAATATCTCGGCGTCGGCACCATCGAATTCCTCTACGAGGACGGCGAGTTCTATTTCATCGAAATGAACACGCGCATCCAGGTCGAGCATCCCGTCACCGAAAGCATCACCGATATCGATCTCGTGCTGGAGCAGATCCGGATCGCCGCCGGCGGCGACCTTCCGGCCAAACAGGACGACATCGCGATCATCGGCCACGCCATCGAGTGTCGCATCAATGCGGAGAACCCGCAGACCTTCCGTCCCTCGCCCGGACGGATCACGCAATTCCATCCGCCCGGCGGCCTCGGCGTGCGGATCGATTCCGCCGTCTATCAGGGCTATGTGATCCCGCCCTATTACGACTCGCTGGTCGGCAAGCTGATCGTGCACGGCAAGACCCGCGGCGAGTGCCTGATGCGGCTGCGCCGGGCGCTGGACGAGATGGTGGTCGACGGGATCGAGACGACGCTGCCGCTGTTCCGCGCGCTGGTGCGCGAGCCCGACATCATCGAGGGCGACTACCACATTCACTGGCTGGAGCAGTACCTCGCCGGCCAGCCATCCGACGCCGCAAAATAGTTCGGAACTCCGTGGAACCCAGCCCTTCCTCAAACGTACTATAGGGTTATTGGCTTTCCACGGGGACGCGTTGAATCCCACTCCCATAGCGAGATCGTCGTGACGGTCGTTTCACGACGCCGGTCGACGTTACAGATCCTCCTGCTGTCGGCGGGATTTTTCGTGCTGGTCGCGGTCAGCGTGGCGTCCGTCCTGCTGGTCAACAAGGCGCGCGAGGACAACGCCTGGGTGATTCACACCGTCGAGACCGACAGCCAGATTGCCAACCTGCTGCTCGACATCAGGCGCGCCGAAAGCGCGACCAGGGCGTATCTGCTGACATCAGCACCACAATACCTGTCCGAGTACCAGTCCGCGGCAGCAGGAGTCCCGGCCGCGCTCAACCATCTCCAGATGATGACCGTGGACAATCCGGCGCAGGTTGCCAATGCCGCGAAGCTCAAGGCCGCCGTCGAGCAACGGCTGGCCGAGTTCGCGCTCAGCATCGAGCGCGTCAAGAACAACGACACGGCGACCAGCATCGACGTCCTGCGCAAGGCCACGTCGACCGATGCAATCGAGGCGATCGCCCGGATCGGCCGCGACATCCGCACCGAGGAGGATCGGCTGCTGGCGGTACGCACCGCGACGGCGGACAAGACCCAGGTGCTGGCCTCCTCCGTCACGATCGCCGGCTCCTGCATGGTGCTGGCGCTCGCCGCTCTCTCAGTGGTGCTGCTGCGGCGATCGTCGCGGGCGCGCGACGAGGCCGAGGCCAGGTTGCGCGACAGCAACGTCAATCTCGAAACCATCGTTGACGAGCGCACCTCCGACCTGCGCGAGGCCAACGAGGAAATCCAGCGCTTCGCCTATATCGTCAGCCACGATCTGCGCTCGCCGCTGGTCAACATCATGGGCTTCACCAGCGAGCTCGAGGAACTGCGCGGCGACATCTTCAAGCGGATCGCCACGCTCAATCGCGCCGCCTCGCTGGCGCCGGCGATGCCGGAAGACGCGACCGATGTGGCCGAGCCAGAGCTCGAAGGCTCCGACAAGCAGCTATCCGACGACTTCAATGAATCGCTCGGCTTCATCAAATCGTCGATCGCCAAGATGGATCGCCTGATCAGTGCGATCCTCAATCTCACCCGCGAGGGCCGCCGCGAGTTCAAGCCCGAACGCATCGATCTGCACGAGCTGATCGACGGCATCGTCAAGACGATGGCTCACCAGGCCGTCGAGGCCAACGCGACCGTCGAGGTCGGCGCGCTGCCCAATATCGTCAGCGACCGCCTCGCGCTGGAGCAGATCTTCTCCAATCTGATCGACAACGCCCTCAAGTACCTCAGGAACGGCGTTCCCGGCGAGATTTCGATCGAGGGCCGCACCAAGCTCGGCTTCGCGATCTTCGAGGTCACCGACAACGGCCGCGGCATCGATCCGAAGGACCACCAGCGCATCTTCGATTTGTTCCGTCGGGCCGGAACCCAGGACAAGCCCGGTCAGGGCATCGGGCTTGCCCATGTCCGCGCACTTGTGCGCAGACTGGGCGGCACCATGTCGGTAGCATCGGAACTTCACAACGGCAGCACCTTCACGATCACGCTGCCTATCAATTGGTCAGGCAAGAACCGGGACAAAGTGACATGAGTGATCCAGTCACCATCATCATGATCGAAGACGACGAGGGCCATGCCCGCCTGATTGAGCGGAATATCCGGCGCTCGGGTGTCAACAATGAGATCATCCCGTTCACCAACGGTACAGAGGCGGTCAACTACCTGTTCGGCAAGGATGGCAGCGCCGTCGAGCGCAAGGGCCAGGCCCTGCTGATCCTGCTCGATCTCAATCTGCCCGACATGACCGGCATCGATATTCTGAGGCGGGTCAAGGAGAACAAATATCTCAAGTCGACGCCGGTGGTCGTGCTGACCACGACCGACGACTCCCAGGAGATCAAGCGTTGCTACGAGCTGGGTTGCAACGTCTACATCACTAAGCCGGTGAACTACGAAAGCTTCGCCAACGCCATTCGTCAGCTTGGCCTGTTCTTTTCCGTGATTCAGGTGCCGCCGGCTGCCGTATGACCAGCGCAACGCCGACACTGCTCTACATCGACGACGACGCGGCGCTGGCGCGCCTCGTCGAACGCGGGCTGACGCGCGCAGGCTACAAGGTCGTGCACGCCGCAAGCGGCCAGGAAGGCCTCGATCGGCTCGCCCAGGGCGGCATCGACGTCGTCGCGCTCGATCAGTATATGCCCGGCCTCGACGGGCTGGAGACGCTGGAGCAGATCCTCAAGATACCGGACGCTCCGCCGGTGGTGTTCGTCACCGCGTCGCAGGATTCGGCGATCGCCGTCACCGCACTGAAGGCCGGCGCGGCGGACTATCTGGTCAAGGACGTCAGGGGCGAATTCATTCCCCTGCTCCAGGTCGCGGTGAACGGCGCGATCCGGCAGGCCGCGCTCCAGAAGGCGCGCGACGAAGCCGAGGCCGAGGTGCACGCCTCGCGCGACCGCTATGCCGCGCTCGCCGCCGAGCGTGAGGTCCTGCTCCGCGAGGTCAACCATCGCGTCGGCAATTCGCTGCAGATCATTGCCTCGCTGCTGCATCTGCAGGCCAACTCCGCGACCCAACAGGATGTGAAGGCCGCGCTCACCAACGCGATGGGGCGCGTCGCGGCGGTCGCACAGGTGCACCGCCGCCTCTACACCTCGCAAGACTTCAAGACGGTGATGCTCAACCAGTATCTCGAGGCACTGCTCGAGGATCTCCGGCGATCGGCCGAAGGCAACAAGATGTCGCGGCTGACCTTGAAGTCCGACCCGATCGAGATCGATCCCGACCGCGCGGTCGCGATCGGCATCATCGTCAACGAGTTGGTGATGAACGCCGTGAAGTACGCCTACCCCGACGGCGCCGGCCCGATCCATGTCGAGCTGAAGCCGCAAGGCGACGATCTGCAGCTCGCGATCAGCGACGACGGGGTCGGCTTTTCCGACAAGGCCGATCCGCGCGGCACCGGCATGGGCCAGCGGATCGTCAGCGCGATGGCAGCCAAGCTCGATGCCAGCGTCGAGCGCGACCCCGGCCACAAGGGCACCCGCTTCGTGGTGCGGTTCGCCCGCGTCAGCCCGGCGCTCGACAAATCGACAAGCGCCGCCGCCAGCTAATGCCGCCAATTTCAGCAAATTCGATTGATTTGTCCGGTTCGCTTTAACGACTGCGTCATGCTGTTGATGAATCGCGGCGCGCCAAGCCTGACCGATTAAGGAAGTTCTGGGCGTCCCTTGCGATGCTTGTGCCGACTGCTTGGCAGGAGCGGCACGCGATGTTCGGGCGCAGGCCAATTTTTGGAAAGAAGCAAGAGACGACCCAAGAGACAAACTCGGGCGAGCTCAAGGAGACCGTGCGTCCGGCGCCGGGCGCCGAGGGCGCGACGCCGGCTTTTCACAAGCAGCAGTGGGATCACCCGCTGATCGGGTCGATGCTGCGCGATGCAGGCTTCGCGCCTGCTGACGAAGCCAGCATCGTGCCGACGGCAGACAATCGCCTTGCCGTGTTCGCGGCGGCCAACAAGCGATTGCAAGACCGCACCGAGACCTTCAACCGCGACATGACGGCGTGGCACGGCCACTGCCACGCGGTGCCGTTCCTGGTCATCGACCAGAAGATCTGGGATGGACCGCATGGCGCGTTTCTCTACGCGCAGATGGGGCTGATCGGCTACGACGAGTGGAACGTGATCATGCTGGCAGAAGACCCGCAGACCACGGCGTCATGCGGCCTCGCAGGCCATCCCGGCTTCCTTCCATCCGTGACGCAAGTCATGACCGAGCATGTGATCACGTGGAAGGCGCGGCACAACGCTCTGCTCGAGACGTACGGAATCACCACGACCGGTGGCCGGGATATCTCGCACGAACAATACGAGATGGAAAAGGACACCTTGCGCAACGAAATCATCGACAAGGCCGGCTGGATGAAGCTGCGCATCATCGACGAGCTCTTGCGCAAGGCCTAGAGGCATCAAGCCTTTGCGAAGCGCCTCACTCGTGCCTGCCGCGGTGCCGGCGTGCGCGGTGCGGACGGCAGTCCTGGCACGGCGCGCCAAACACAACCTGCGACGGATAGGGTCGCGCGGAATGCCACGGCGTCGAGCCGAACAGGCCGGCCGCACCGAACCCCGCGCTGAAGGGATCGGCCGCGAAATTGCCGGGGAAATAGCCGTTGCTGCGAAAATCCCGGTCGTCGTCCCTGCCGTCGAAATACGCGCCGCCGGCACTGCCGTAGCGCAACGGCCGCTGCTGGGCCGATGCCGCGGCTACGCTGAGCGCGATGGCGGCGCAGGCGATCAATCCTCTCATGGCGATCATGGCCAGAACCCTCATTGCGGAAGGGTGCCCCAGTCGCCCTTCCAGGCGATCAGGCGTCTTTTGCCGAATTGCAGATAGAGCCCGTCGCTGCGCCTCGACAGCACGCTGCCCCTGACATTGGGCAGCGCGACGAACAATTCATTGCCCGGCGTGCCGCGCACGTAATTCAGGGGAACGCCGAGCGACCGGCTGGCCTGGTCGGCGCTCATGCCGAAGGCGAGCGGAACGCTGTTCGGTGGCCGCTGCTGCGCGCGGGACGCGCCGGTCGATGCGCCGAGCCCGATGACGAGGGCAACGAGGAGTGTCGCGAAACGCTGCATGGCTGACCTCATGGCACTGCCGCCGCCAGCGTACCGGCGGGCGTCCAGCCGCCGCCGAGCGCCTGGAACAGGCTGCTCGCCGCGAGCAGCTTGTTGAGCCTGACCGTGACCAGATTGTTCTCGGCGGTGAACAGCGTCTGCTGCGCCTGCAGCACCGTGATCAGGTTGACCGTGCCGCCGCGCAGCTGCGTCTCGGCGACCTCGAACGCCTTGCGCGAGGCGGCGACGACGTCGGACTGCAGGCGCTCCTGCAATGTGTACTTCTGCAACGCGATCAGCGCCTTCTCGACATCGGCGAAGGCCGACAGCACCGCCTTGCGATAGGCCTGCAGGTTTTGCAGCTGCTGCCCCTTGGCGAGCTTGAGCTGGCTCTCCAGCAGAAAGCCGTCGAACAGCGGCTGGGTCAGCCCGGCGGCGAGCGTGTAGTACCAGGCGCCGGGCGCGAACAGCGCGGCGAGCGCCGCGCTCTGGAAGCCGGTAGTGCCGGTCAGCTGGATCTGCGGAAAGAATGCCGCGCGCGCCGCGTCGACGCTGAAATTGGACGACGCCAGCTGCGCCTCGGCCTCGCGGACGTCAGGCCGCTGGTAGAGCAATTCCGACGGCAGTCCCGGCGTGACGCGCGGCACCGCGATCTGCGTGGTGGACCCGCCGCGCACCTTGAAATCGGCCGGCGCGCGCGCCACCAGCACGGCGAGCGCCGCGGTGTTCTGCCCGACCGTTACCTCGAGCGGCGGGATCGCCGCGCGCTGCGTGGCGACCAGCGCCTCCTGCTGCGACAGATCCAGCTGCGAAGCGGTGCCGCCCGCAAATTGCGACTTGATCAGCGCAAGGATGCGCTCGGCCGCCGCGAGGTTGCGGCGGGTGACCTTGATCTGGTCCTGCGCCGCCAGCAGCTGGAAATAGGTGTTGGCGACCGTCGCCATCGTGGTCAGCGCGACCACCTCGCGATTGTAGCGCGCGACGGTCGCGCTCTCCTCGGAGGCCGACAGCGTCGCGCGGTTCTTGCCCCAGAAATCGACGATGTAGCTTGCGCTCAGCCCCAGGCTGTACTGCGAGAAGGTGCCGCTGGTGCCGAACGACGAACTGGATCCCGTTGCCACGCGCTGACGCTCGGCATTCGCCGATCCGGAGATGGACGGCAGCAGCGCGGCGCCGGACACGCCGACCTGGGCGTCGGCCTGCACGATCTGGGCGATCGCCACCGCGATGTCGAGATTGTAGAGCTGCGCGGACTCCATCAGCCCGGTCAGCTCGGGCGAGCGGAAGCCGCGCCACCAGGCGAGCGCCGGAACAGCCGCGTCGGCATCGCCTTTGGCCGCAGTCTTGTAGCTCGCCGGCACTTCGAGGCTGAGCTCCGGCTTCTCCGCCCCGGGAATACAGCCGGACAGACCGAGGCTGAGGCCGCCGAACGCCGCCACGCGCAGAAACCGGATCGGCTTGCGCATCAACTGAAGATTTCGCAACGCTGTACCTGTCGGCATTTACTCGCCCGGTTGAAGTGAGGAGCCCGGCGTCCGCATCGCGCCGCCACGGCGCGCGCGCTGGGCCCACAGGCGGAACCGGTCGAGATAGAGGTAGATAACCGGCGTCGTGTAGAGCGTGAGGACCTGGCTCAGGGTCAGGCCACCGACGATGGCGATGCCGAGCGGCTGCCGCAGCTCGCCGCCGTCGCCCATGCCGATCGCCAGCGGCACCGCCCCGAGCAGCGCGGCCATCGTCGTCATCATGATGGGGCGGAAGCGCAGCAGGCAGGCCTCCCGGATCGCCTCGAGCGGCTCCAGCCCGCGCCTGCGTTCCGCCTCCAGCGCAAAGTCGATCATCATGATGGCGTTCTTCTTCACAATGCCGATCAGCAGGATGACGCCGATCAGCGCCATGATACTGAACTCGGTCTTGAATGCCATCAGCGCCAGCAAGGCGCCCACACCCGCCGAGGGCAATGTGGACAAGATGGTCAGCGGATGGATGTAGCTCTCGTAGAGCACGCCCAGCACGATGTAGATCGCCACCAGCGCGGCCAGGATCAGGAACGGCTGGTTGCTCAGCGAGTCCTGGAACGCCTTGGCGGTACCCTGGAAGGTGCCGCGGATCGTGGCCGGGACCCCAATCCGGTTCATGGTCGCCTCGATGCTGCCGACCGCCGTGCTCAGCGACACGTTCGGCGGCAGGTTGAACGAGATGGTGTTGGCGACCAACAGACCCTGGTGATTGACCGCAAGCGGCGTCGCGCCCTGCTTGAATGCTGCAACTTCCGACAGCGGGATCATGGTCTCGCTGCTGGTGGAGACGGCCGATCCGGTCGAGGCAACGCCCTTCCCGGTCGAACCGATCGAGTTGGTGGCCTGGTTGCGCGCGGCCTGGGCGTTGGCTGCACTGGCCGCGCTGGAGTTGCCTGGGGCGACGACCGTGCCTGCCACCGCGTTGGTCGATTGCGAGCCGCCGACCGATCCGCCGGACGTGCTGATATAGACGTCCTTCAGCGTCTCCGGGTTCTGCCAGTAGCGCGGCGCGACCTCCATGATGACGTGATACTGGTTGCGCGCGACATAGATCGTCGACACCTGCCGCTGGCCGAAGGCGTCGTAGAGGGTGTTGTCGATCTGGCTCACCGTGATGCCGAGCCGGGCCGCGGCGTCGCGGTCGATCACGAGATCGGATTCCAGGCCCTTGTTCTGCTGGTCGCTGTTGACGTCGGCGAGATCAGGATCGCGCTGCAGGGCCGCCGCGATCTTCGGCGTCCATTCATTGAGCTCCTCCAGCGTCGATCCCTGCAGCGTGTACTGATACTGCGCGTTCGAGGCCCTGCCCCCGACCCGGATGTCCTGCACCGCCTGCAGGAACAGGCTCGCGCCCGGCACCACCGACATCTCGCGGCGCAGCCGCGCGATCACGCCGTCGGCGCCGATCTTGCGCTCATCAAGCGGACGAAGCGAGACGAACACGAAGCCGGAATTGGTCTGCCCGCCGCCGGTGAAGCCGACCGCCGTCTCAACCGCCGGATCGCGCTTGATGATGCCGACGAACCGCGCGAGCTTCTGCTGCATCAGCTGGAACGACACGCTCTGGTCAGCCTGGATCGAGCCGACCAGCCGGCCGGTGTCCTGCTGCGGGAAGAAGCCCTTCGGGATCACGTCGTAGAGATAGAAGTTGAGGCCGAAAACCGTCGCCAGGATCAGCATCACCGACAGCGGATGCGCCAACGCCGCGGTCAGCGTTCTGCGGTAGAAATTTAGCATCGCCTCGAAGAAGCGCTCGCTCGCCCAATAGAGCCGGCCATGGCTGCCGGCGTCGGGCTTGAGCAGCACGGCGCACATCATCGGCGTGGTCGCCAGCGAGACCGCGAGCGAGATCAGGATCGAGATCGAGATCACCATCGCGAACTCGCGGAACAGCCGCCCGACGATGCCGGCCATCAGCAGGATCGGGATGAACACCGCGATCAGCGAGATGCTCATCGACAGCACGGTGAAGCCGACCTCGTTGGCGCCCTTCAGCGCCGCCTCGAGCGGGCTCAGCCCCTGCTCGATGTAGCGGGTGATGTTCTCCAGCACCACGATGGCGTCGTCGACCACGAAGCCGGTCGCGACCGTCAGCGCCATCAGGGAGAGGTTGTCGAGGCTGTAGCCGAACAGGTACATCGCCCCGAAGGTCGCAACCAGCGACACCGAGACCGCCACCACCGGAATGAAGGTGGCCCGCGCATTGCGCAGGAAGGCGAACACCACGATGATGACCAGCAGCACCGCCAGAACCAGGGTTCGTTCGACGTCCCGGAGCGAGGTGCGGATGGTGGTCGAACGGTCGACCGCAAAGCCTATATCGATCGCCGGCGAGACTGACGCCTGCAGCTGCGGCATCACCCCCTTCACGAGGTCGACGGTACTGATGATGTTGGCGTTCGGCTGCCGGTAGAGGATGATCAGCACCGCCGGCTTGCCGTTCGCGAGACCGGCATTGCGCAAATTCTCGACGCCGTCGGCCACCTCGCCGACGTCGGAGAGATGAACCGGCGCGCCATTGCGGTAGGCCACGATCAGCGACTTGTAGTCGCCGGCCTTGTTGGCCTGGTCGTTGGCGTAGACCTGGTAGCGCTGGTCGCCGACGTCGATGCCGCCCTTCGGGCTGTGGGCGTTGGCGCTCGACAGCGCCGCGCGGACGTCTTCCAGACCGATGCCGTATTTGTAGAGCGCCTGCGGGATCAGATCGACGCGCACGGCCGGCAGCGAGCTGCCGCCGACCACGACCTCGCCGATGCCCTCGACCTGCGACAGCTTCTGCGCCAGCACCGTGGAGGCGGCGTCGTAGAGATCGCCGCGCGTCAGCGTATCCGACGTCAGCGTCAGGATCAGGATCGGCGCGTCGGCCGGGTTGACCTTGCGGTAGGTCGGATTGCTGCGCAGGCTGGTCGGCAGGTCGGCCCGCGCCGCATTGATCGCGGCCTGCACGTCGCGCGCCGCGCCGTTGATGTCGCGGTTCAGCCCGAACTGCAGCGTGATGCGGGTCGCGCCCACCGAGCTCGACGACGTCATCTCGGTGACGTCGGCGATCTGGCCGAGATGTCGCTCGAGCGGACTTGCGACCGTGGTCGCGACATCCTGCGGGCTGGCGCCGGGCAGCGTCGCCTGCACCGAGATGGTCGGGAAATCCACCTGCGGCAGCGGCGACACCGGCAGCTTGAAGAACGCGACAATGCCGGCCGCCGCAAGCCCGAACGTCAACAGCGTCGTTGCCACCGGCCTACGGATGAAGGGCGTTGACGGATCCATGGCTCAACGCGACCCGCTCGCCTCGCCGATCTCGTCCGCCCGCCCGGCAAACCGCAGCGCGAGGCGATCGAACCAGAGGTAGATCACCGGTGTCGTGAACAGGGTCAGCAGCTGGCTCACCAGGAGGCCGCCGACGATCGAAATGCCGAGCGGATTCCGCAGCTCGGACCCCGCGCCGCTGCCGAGCATCAGCGGCAGCGCGCCGAGCACAGCTGCCATCGTCGTCATGATGATCGGCCGGAACCGCAGCAGGCAGGCCTGATAGATCGCCTCCCGCGGCGGCTTGCCCTCGTTGCGCTCGGCATCGAGCGCGAAGTCGATCATCATGATCGCGTTCTTCTTCACGATGCCGATCAGGAGGATGATGCCGATGATCGCGATGATCGTGAGATCCTGTCCGGCCATCATCAGCGCCAGCAGCGCGCCGATCCCGGCCGAGGGCAGCGTCGAGAGGATGGTTAAAGGATGGATGAAGCTCTCATAGAGCACGCCGAGCACGATATAGACCGTGATGATCGCGGCGAGGATCAGGAACAGCTGGTTGGACAGCGAGGACTGGAACGCCAGCGCCGCACCCTGGAAGCTCGTGATCATGCCGAGCGGCTGGTTGATGTCGGCCTGCGCCTGCTTGATCGCCGTCACCGCCCCGCCGAGCGAGGCGCCGGGCGCCAGGTTGAACGAGACGGTCGCCGACGGGAACTGGCCGAGATGCGAGATCTGCAGCGGCGCGGTCTCCACCCGCATCTTGGCCATCACCGACAGCGGCACCGGCGTCGAGCCCACCGATGACGGCAGGTAGATCGACGACAGCGAATCCAGCGAAGTCTGCAGCGACGGATCGGCCTCGAGGATCACGCGGTACTGGTTCGAATTGGTGAAGACGGTCGAGACGATGCGCTGGCCGTAGGAATCGTACAGTGCGTTGTCGATCGTCGCCGGCGTGATGCCGAATCGCGCCGCCTGGTCGCGGTCGATGTCGACGAACACCGAAAGCCCCTGCGCCGAAATATCGCTCGTGACATCGCTGAGCTGGGGCAATTCCCGGAGCTTGTCGACCAGCTTCGGCGTCCATTCCGCAAGCTCGTTCGGATCGGCATCCTGCAGGATGAACTGGTACTGCGTCCGGCTCACCGTGCCTTCGATGGTGAGGTCCTGGACCGGCTGCATGTAGAGCGTGATGCCGGTCAGCGCCGCCGTGCTCGCCTTGATCCGGTCCATGATCGTCGAGACATTGGCCTTGCGCTGCTCATGCGGCTTCAGATTGATCAGGATGCGGCCGCTGTTCAGCGTGGTGTTGGTGCCGTCGACGCCGATGAACGACGACAGGCTCTGCACGTCCGGATCCTTCAGGATCGCGCTGGCGAGCCGCTGCTGCCGCTCGGCCATCGCCGCATAGGACACCGATTGCGGCGCCTCGGAGATCGCCTGGATCACGCCGGTGTCCTGCACCGGAAAGAAGCCCTTGGGGATAACGACGTAGAGCAGCGCCGTCAGACCAAAGGTGGCGAGCGCGATCAGCAGCACGAAGGTCTGGCGATCCAGCACCCAATTGAGCATCCGGGCGTAGATCGCAATGACGGCATCGAAGCCTTCGCGGCTGAGCCGCTGGAAGGTGTTTTCCCGCGCCATGGCCTCCGGCTTCAGTAGCTTGGCGCAGGCCATCGGCACCAGGGTCAGCGACACCACGGCCGAGATCAGGATCGTGACCGACAGCGTGATGGCGAATTCGCGGAACAGGCGGCCGACGACGTCGCCCATGAACAGCAGCGGGATCAGGACCGCGATCAGCGATACCGTCAGCGAGATGATGGTGAAGCCGATCTGCTCCGACCCTCGCAGCGACGCCTCGAGCGGCGACTCGCCCTCCTCGATGTAGCGCGAGATGTTCTCGATCACGACGATGGCGTCGTCGACCACGAAGCCGGTCGCGATCGTCAGCGCCATCAGCGACAGATTGTTCAGGCTGAAGCCGAACAGATACATCGCGCCCAGCGTGCCGACCAGCGAGAGCGGCACCGACAGGCTCGGGATCAGCGTGGCGCGGGTCGAGCGCAGGAACACGAAGATCACAAGCACGACCAGAATCACGGCGAGCGACAGCTCGTATTCGACGTCGCGCACCGAGGCCCGGATCGTGACGGTGCGGTCGGTCAGGATATTGAGGTCGATCGCGGCCGGCAGCGTGGCCTGCAGCTGCGGCAGCAGGTCCTTGATGCCCTGCACCACCGAGATGACGTTGGCGCCGGGTTGGCGCTGGATGTTGAGGATGATCGCCGGCGTCTCGTTCATCCAGGCGCCGAGCTTGTCGTTCTGCGCGCCGTCGACGACGTTGCCGACATCGCTGAGGCGGACCGGCGAGCCGTTCTTGTAGGCGATGATCAGCGAGCGGTAGTCGCTGGCATTGCGGATCTGGTCGTTGGCATTGATGGTGTAGGCGCGCATCGCGCCGTCGAAGTTGCCCTTCGGCGTGTTGACGTTGGCGTTGCCGAGCGTGGTGCGGAGATCGTCGATGTTGAGGCCATAGGCCGCGAGCTTGCGGATATCAGCCTGGATGCGCACCGCGGGCCGCTGGCCGCCGCTGATGCTGACGAGGCCGACGCCCGGCAGCTGCGAGATCTTCTGCGCCAGCCGCGTGTCGACGAAATCCTGTACCTGGGTCAGCGGCATGGTCTTCGAGGTCAGGCCGAGGGTCAGGATCGGCGCATCGGCCGGATTGACCTTGGCGTAGATCGGCGGCGCCGGCAGGTCCGACGGCAACAGATTGCCCGCGGCATTGATCGCGGCCTGCACCTCCTGCTCGGCGACGTCGAGCGAGATCGACAGGCCGAATTGCAGCGTGATCACGGACGAGCCCGCCGAGCTCACCGAGCTCATCTGGGTCAGATTCGGCATCTGGCCGAACTGCACCTCGAGCGGCGCCGTCACCGACGAGGTCATCACGTCGGGGCTCGCGCCCGGATAGAAGGTCTGCACCTGGATGGTCGGGTAGTCGACCTCCGGCAGTGCCGCGACCGGGAGAAATCTGAATGCCAGCATGCCCGACAGCATGATGGCGATCATCATCAGGGTCGTCGCCACCGGCCGCAGGATGAATGGCCGCGACGGGTTCATTTCTTCTGCCCGTCCTCGGACCGCTTGTGGTGGCCGCCTCCGGGATCAGCGCCGTCCTTACTATCTCCCTTGCCGTCTCCCTTCGCGGCCCCGTTCGCCGCCCCCTTGGCCGCAGCGGCAGGGTTCGCGGCATCGGCGGGGGAGCGCACCACCACCTTCGCACCCTCGCGCAGCTTGTCGGCGCCGTCGATCACGATGCGATCGCCGGCCACGAGCCCGGACAGCACCTCGACCCGGTCGCCGTCGGTGACGCCGAGCTTGACCGGCCGAACCGAGACCGTGCTGTCGGCGTTGACGAGATAGACGAAGGTGCCGGGGACACCGCGCTGGATGCCGGCGGTCGACATCGTCGTCGCATCCTTGTGGGTATCGAGCAGCAGGCGGACGTTGACGAACTGGTTCGGAAACAGCGTGCGCTTGTCGTTCTCGAACTGCGCCCGCAGCTTGATGGTGCCGGTGGTCGCATCGATCTGGCTGTCGAAGGTCTGCAACGATCCCTCGGCGAGCTTGTTGGCGCCGCTGCGGTCATAGGCCGCCGTCGGCAGCACCGCGCCCTCCCTCAACCGCTTCGAGACCGCCTGCAGATTGTCCTCCGGCAGCGTGAACAGCACGCTGATCGGCTCGAGCTGCGTGATCACGACGAGGCCGTTGGTATCGCCGGGCGTCACATAGTTGCCGAGATCGACCTGGCGCAGTCCGACGCGCCCGTTGATCGGCGACACGATGTGACAATATTGCAAATTCACCTCGGCCGACTTCACCGAGGCGCGATCGGCCTCCACCGTGCCCTGGTACTGCGCGACCAGCGCGGCCTGGGTATCGAGCGTCTGATGCGGCACGGCGTTCTGCGCGGCGAGGTTCTGGTAGCGGGTGAGATCGACCTGGGCGCCCTTCAGCTGCGCCTCGTCGCGGGCGAGCTGGCCCTTGGCCTGCGCCAGCGTCGCCTCGTAGGGGCGCGAATCGATCTCGGCGATCAGGTCGCCCTTCTTGACCTCATCGCCCTCCTTGAAATCGATCTTCATCAGATAGCCGCTGATCTGGCTCCTGATCGTCACGGTCGCGAGCGACGTCACGGTGCCGAGCGCATTCAGGCTGACGCCGATATCGCCCTTGCCGATCGTCTCCGGTACGATCGACATCGGCCCGGCGTTGCGCCCGCCACCGGCCTGCGGCGGCGCGGCCTGCTGCCGCGTCCACCAGACGATGCCGGCAAGCACCGCCAATACGAGACATCCCGTCAGAAACCCCCGCCAACGCGATCCTCGCCTGGTTCGCTCGGGCGCCACAATCGACGGGTCTTTGATCTGCTGGTCCATAACCTGCCCACGAAGAAACACGAATGAGCTCGCGCGGCTCTATGTGTCCCCTGAACTCCGCGCGCGCCACATCCGACGAAGCATTTTGAAGGCTTCTGCCGGACAAAGCGCGTTAAGAATTGTAAGGATAGCGGCTCTTCCCGGTCGGCCGCTGTTTCTCGCTGGATTGTGGCTATTTTACCCGATCATTTGTAACCAGGGCAACACGATCAGCAACAATCCGGCAAAGTAGATCAGGCCGAAGATCAGCCCGAATTTCCAGAAGTCGCCTTTGCCGATATAGCCGCTGCCGTAATACATCGGCGCCGGTCCCGTGGCATAGGGCGAAATCACGCCCATCAGGCCCAGCGAATAGACGCAGAGCAGCATCAAGGTCTGCACCGACAGGCCGGGAATGCTGGAGCCGACGGCGAGCACCACCGGCAGCACCGCGGCGGTATGCGAGGTGATGCTCGAGAAGAAATAGTGGATCCAGAAGAAGAAGGTGACGAGCAGGATCATCCCGACCAGCGGCGACGTGCCGGAAAGCGGCTTGGCATAGCCCTCGGCGACCCATTTGATGAAGCCGATCTCGTTGAGGCCGGACGACAGCGTGAGCAGCGAGGTGAAATAGAAAAATACCTCCCACGCACTCTTCTCCGCGACGATGTCCTCGAACGCGATCACGCCGGTCAGCAGCATCAGCGAGATCACGACGAACACGACCGTGGTCGCGTTGATGAAATTCGAGCCGAGCAGCGGCACGCTGATGTTGGGATTGGAGCCGCAGATCCACAGGAACATCGCGAGCACCACCAGCACCGCCATGATCCATTCGTGCCGCGACGGCGGCCCCATCTTGGCGAGCTCGCCCTCGCTCCAGGTCACGATCTCGGGGCTCTCCTTGATCTCGGGCCGGCAGACCAGATAGCTGAGCAGCGGCACCAGCAGCAGCAAGAGGATCCCCAGCGGCGCGAAGCCGATGAACCATTGCGACCAGCCGACCTCGATGTTGACGAGCTTCTTGGCGATCGAGAGCGCGGCGGCGTTCGGCGCCAGCGCGGTCAGGAACAGCGAGCTGGTGACGGCCGTGGTCGCGAACGCGGTCCACATCACGAAGGTGCCGATCTTGCCCGCGGTCGGGCCGGGCTCGGAGCCGTAGATGCGCGGGATGTTGCTGACGATCGGATAGATGGTGCCGCCGGAGCGCGCGGTGTTGGACGGCGTCGCCGGCGCCAGCACGAGATCGGAAAACGCCACCGCATAGCCGAGCCCGATGGTGCGGCGGCCGAGGCCGCGCACCAAGAGCAGCGCCAGCCGGCGGCCGAGCCCGCTCTTGCGATAGCCGATCGAGAACACGAAGGCGCCGACGATCAGCCACACCGTGCTCTCGGAAAACCCGCCGAGCATCCAGCGCAGCGATTTGTTCGGGTCGTGCTCGACATAGCCGCCGATGCCGGCGACCGTCAGGCCGATCAGACCGACCGCGCCGACCGGCATCGATTCAAGGATCAGCCCGGTGATCACGGCGGCGAACACCGCGAAATAGTGCCACTGATTGGCGTTCAGCCCCCAAGGCACCGGGACCAGATAGATCACCAGCCAGACCAGCAACGGCGCAAACGTCCGCCATGACCATTTCATGCAGCGTCCCCCTCACCTGTGTCGATTGTCGGGCGCGCAAGCCGCCGTGTCCCGGCAGCGCCGCCATCTTTTTGTTGCAATCTAGCACGACCGCGCAGTCCGTCTCGGGAAACTGCTGCGGAACGGCGCGGCTTGTGGAGGAACCAGCGCGTTTCGTCAACACGTAGCGTCCCGGTGGCAGCCCCCATCGCAAGACCGCCCGCGCTTTGCTATCCTTGGCGGTATGACGTCACGCGACTCCGCCTCCTCCGAGATCACGCCCGAGGTGCTGCTGCGCGCCTATGCCTGCGGCATCTTCCCGATGGCGGAGAGCGCCGACGATCCGACCCTGTTCTGGGTCGAGCCGGAATTGCGCGGCGTGATTCCGTTCGACGGCTTCCGTGTCGCCTCCCGCCTGGCGCGCACCGTGCGCTCCGATGCCTTCACGGTCACCGTCGATACCGCGTTCAAGGCCGTGATCGCCGGTTGCGCGGCGCCGCAGCCCGGCCGCGACGACACCTGGATCAACAGGCGCATCCGCGATCTCTATGTCGGGCTGTACGCGTCGGGCCATTGCCACAGCGTCGAGGTCTGGCAGGACGACAATCTGGTCGGCGGGCTCTACGGCGTCAGCCTCGGCCGCGCCTTCTTCGGCGAAAGCATGTTTCACACCACGCGCGATGCATCGAAGGTCGCGCTGGTGCATCTGGTGGCGCGGCTGATCGCGGGCGGGTTCGAACTGCTCGACACGCAATATGTGACGGAGCACCTGAGGACGTTCGGCGCGATCGAGATCTCGCGGCGCCGCTATCGCGCGCTGCTCGACAAGGCGATCACGGGCGCGCCGGCGGATTTCCGCAAGCTCGACGCCACCCAGCCGGTCAAAGGTGCCGACGCGCTGGCAATCATCGCCGAGCGCAATTGAACGGTTGATCGCGTAGCCCGGATGAAGCCAACGGGTCGCGCGAACGCGCGCCCGATGACAGGCTCCGCGCAATCCGGGACAAGTCTCTCCGCGGAGAGAAACCCGGATTTCGCTGCGCTCCATCCGGGCTACGCCGTGCTTGCTAGTTCCCAAACAATCCGCCGAACAACCCGCCCGGCCGCTGCTGTTGCTGGGGCGGCGGAGGTGGCGGCTGCTGCTGCTGGTATTGCGGCTGTGGCGGCGGACGCGGCGCGGCCTGCTTCGGCGGCGCGCGCTTCTGGGCCGGCGGTGGCGGAGGCGTCGGCGCCTTCGGCGGGTCGGGCGCAGCGGTCACGATGGTCTGGTCCGGCCCTTTGCAGTCGGTCAGCCAGATGTCGTAGATCGGATGCTCGACGCCGTGCAGGCCGGGACTCGCCGCGAACATCCAGCCCGAGAAGATCCGCTTCACCTCGCCCTGCAGCGTGATCTCGTCGACCTCGACAAAGGCATCGGTGTTGGCGGCTTCCGTCGATGGCCTCGTGTAACAGGCATCGGTCTTCACCCGCAGCGCGCCGAACTGCACGGTCTCGCCGATATCCTCGTCGAAATTGATGATGCGCCCGGTGATCTTGTCAAGACCGGAGAAGCTCGCCTTCTTGTTGGTGATCTTGGTCGACGGCGGCTCCTGCACGACCTCGTCGCCCGGCTGCAACGTGGCAGGCGTCTGCGGCGGGGTGCCCTGCGGCGTACCCTTGGGACGCTGCCCCGGCGGCAGCGGGTTGGCGCCGGGCGGCGTATTGGCGACGGCGGGACCGCCGGGTTGCGGCGGCTGCACAGCGACACCGGGCTGGGTGCCCTGCGGCGCCACCGGCGAGCCGGGTGGCGGCGCCAGCGGCTGCGACTGCACGCTGCCGGGCGGCGGCACCGCCTGGCCTGGCGGCAGCGCCCGCGGCTGTGTCGGCAACAGACGGCCGCGCGGCAATTCCGGCACTTCCTCGTCGTCGTCGCTGGGAGGAGCCGGCTGACCACGCGGGATCGAGCCGGGCGGACGCGGCGCGGGATCGGAGAAAATCGTTCCGATCTGCGCGCGCGCGGGCGGCGCAAGCGAGATGGTTGAGGCGGCAACCAGGGCCGCAAAGCCAGTCAGGGCAACGGTTCGAAGCATCTCGCGCGGCTTTAAAGGGCGAATCGGGCTCGCGACAGTCTACCTTGATATCGGCCGCTCGCAGGCCACCGGTTAACACGCCGAATACGGCGGGGAAAGGGCACCCGGCCACCTCTCCCCGGTCCACTGGGCAGCCTCTGGTCACTCCTGGGAACACGTGTGATAGTCCTCACGCTGAAGGCACGCCGCCGCGCGTGAAAACCAGGAAAATCCGGATCGAACCGGACCAGCCAGAGGAAACCCACCATGCCCGATCGCATCAGGCTCGACGGCCGGGTCGCCGTCGTCACCGGGGCTGCCGGCGTCATCGGAACCGCCTCGCTTCAACTGCTCGCCGAACGGGGTGCGCGGATTGTCGCAGTCGACCGCAAGGGCGCCGATCTCAAGGCCGCCATCAAGGACCTGCCCGCCTCGGCCGAGGCCCTCGCAATCGAAGCCGACGTCACCGACGAGGACGAGGTCAAGGACTATGTCCGCGCCGCCGTCGACCGCTTCGGCGCCATTGACGCCTTCTACAACAACGCCGGCGTCGAGGGCGACATCAGGCCGATCCCCGAATATTCGCTGGAGAGCTTTCGCCGGGTGCTCGACGTCAATGTCGTCGGCGTCTTCCTCGGCATGAAGCATGTGCTGCCGGTCATGCTGAAGCAGAACCAGGGCAGCATCATCAACACCGCCTCGATCGCGGGCCTAATGGGATCACCGATGATCGCGGTCTACAGCGCGAGCAAGCACGCGGTGATCGGGCTGACCAAGAGCGCGGCCTGGGAATGCACCGGCACCAGCGTGCGGGTCAATTGCGTCTGCCCCGGCATGATCGAGAGCCGGATGCTGAGCACGATCCTGCAGGGCCGCTCCGGCGGCAACGCGCCGCCGCCGATCGAGAAGATCGTCGACCGCATCCCGGCGCGCCGGCTCGGTCTCGCAAGCGAGGTCGCCTCCATCGTCGCTTTTCTTGCCTCCGACGAGGCGAGCTACGTCTCCGGCTCCGCCTACACCGTCGACGGCGGCCGCACCGCCGCCTGACACGACCGTCATTCCGGGATGGTGCGCAAGCACCAGACCCGGAATCTCGAGATTCCGGGTTCGATGCTTCGCATCGCCCCGGATTGACATCACCAAAAGAAGGTCCTCCCAATGCCCGTCGTTCTCGATCCCGATGCCGCTGCCGTCTACAAGGCGTTCCAGGAGGCCGGCCGTCCCGCCTATGAGACGCTGACCGCGCCGGAAGCGCGCGACTATTATCGAGCCGCCCGCGTCGTCTCCAATCCCGAGCCTCCCGCGTTGGAATCGAGCAAACCGCTCGCGATCCCGGCGCCGCACGGCACGATCCCTGCCCGCATCTACACGCCGAACACGCTGCGCAAGAAAGACGGGCTCGCGCCCTGCCTGGTGTTCTTCCACGGCGGCGGCTGGGTGATCGGCGACCTCGATACCCATGAGGTGGTTTGCCAGAAGCTTGCCCATGAGGGCGAGCTGATCGTGATCTCGATCGATTATCGGCTCGCGCCCGAGCATCGTTTCCCTGCCGCGGTCGATGACGCCATCACCGCGACCCGATGGGTCGCCGCCAATGCCAGGGATCTCAGCATCGACGCCGCGCGCCTGATCGTCGGCGGCGACAGCGCCGGCGGCAACCTCGCGGCGGTGGTTGCCCTGACCGCCCGCGACGGCGGGCCGAAGCTCGCGGCCCAGCTGCTGATCTATCCCGCGACCGATTTCTCGCGGAAGCATCCCTCGCATCGCGAGCCCGAGACCAGCATCCTCCTGACGCATTCGGTGATCGGCTGGTTCGCCAACCATTATCTCGGTGACGCCGACAACAACGACTGGCGTGCCTCGCCGGCGCGCGCGAAGGACTTTGCCGGCTTGCCGCCGGCCTATGTGCTGACCGCCGGCGCCGATCCGCTCCGCGACGAAGGCGACGAGTATGCGAAATTCCTCAAGGACGCCGGCGTGCCGGTGACCTACCGGCATTTTCCCGGCCAGTTCCACGGCTTCTTCACCATGGGCAAGCTGCTCAATCAGGCCAATATCGCGGTGACCGAGATCAGCGCCTGGCTGAAGACGCTGGGCTGAGCAATCGGACCCGCGGCGACGTGGCTGGCGTCGTTCCCGATCGGGGCTCGCGAGCGCATCGCGAGCCTCTTGCGGCGTTAGTGCGCCTTGAAGTTCCCCACGCCGCGCGATAGTGCCGCCGTCAGCGCTTCACGCCGCCGGGCACTCCAGCCATCGAGATCGTCTTGCTCACGCCACTCCTCGTCTACGGTATCCCGCTCGATTTCATCCTGTTCGCGCTGACGCTGCTCGGCGTCGCGATCTTCCATCACCACACGCTCGCGGTGGCGCTGACGGGCCTTGCCGCGATCGTCGCCTACAAGCTGCTGTTCGCGGGCTTTGCGAAATTCGGCGCGGGCCTGCCCGGTCTCGCGCATCACATGGAGCATGAGTGGGTCACGCTCGCCAACCTGTTCCTGCTCCTGATGGGCTTTGCGCTGCTGTCGCGCCATTTCGAGGAGAGCCGCATTCCCGACAAGATGCCGGCGCTGCTGCCCGATGACTGGAAGGGCGGACTGATCCTGCTGGTCATCGTGTTCGTGCTGTCGGGCTTCCTCGACAATATCGCGGCCGCGCTGATCGGCGGCACCGTGGCCCGCCACGCGTTCCGTGGCCGCGTCCATATCGGCTATCTCGCGGCCATCGTCGCCGCATCGAATGCCGGCGGCGCCGGCAGCGTCGTCGGCGACACCACGACAACGATGATGTGGATCGACGGCATCAGCCCGCTCACGGTCGTGGAGGCCTATGTCGCAGCCATCGTCGCGATGCTGGTGTTTGCAGTGCCGGCCTCGCTGCAACAGCACCGCTTTTCGCCGATCGTGAAGGATGCACCGTCCGGCCTCAGAATCGACTGGGCGCGGGTTGCGATCGTGGCCGTGATCCTGCTCGCCGCGCTGACGGCCAATGTGACGGCCAATCTGAAGTTCCCCGCGCTGCTCGATACGCTGCCCGTGCTCGGGCTCGCGGTCTGGGCCGCGATCCTGGTCACCTCGGTGCTGCGGCGGCCGGACTGGTCGGTGATGCCCGAGACGCTGAAGGGCACCGTCTTCCTGCTCGCGCTGGTGACGGCGGCCTCGATGATGCCGGTGGAGAAATTGCCCGCCGCATCGTGGCAGACCGCGCTCGGGCTCGGCTTCGTCTCGGCAGTGTTCGACAATATTCCCCTGACCGCGCTGGCGCTGAAGCAAGGCGGCTATGACTGGGGCTTCCTCGCCTACGCGGTCGGATTTGGCGGGTCGATGGTCTGGTTCGGCTCGTCGGCGGGCGTTGCAGTGTCCAACATGTACCCGGAAGCCAAATCGGTGGTCCGCTGGATCACCCAGGGCTGGCCGATCATGGCGGCCTATGTCGTCGGCTTCTTTGTGATGCTCGCACTGCTTGGCTGGCATCCCGACGCGCCTCATTGACGCAACACAATGCTGCAATGCACAATTGCGCTTACCTCAAAACTGTGGAAAATCGAGACAATTCCGTTGACATTGCTAAACTCCATTCGCCGTAACAAGTTATGGAGAGTTCGCATGAGTGTTAGTGCAGAAGTCCTCGCCCGCGCTCCGTCGGAGCAGATGGAGGACGAAATCAACACGGTGACTTCGCATCGACCACGCAGCAACATCCGGCCCCTCTCGCCGATGCCGGACTATGTCGAGCATCGCAACGGCGTCAACGAGGTGGGCAAGCTGTCGGCCGAGGCGGTCGTGCGCGAATATGAAGCGGCGGTGAAAGAGATCGAGGCCCTTGGATCGGAACTGCAACTGGCCGCCAAGAACTGCGAGGTCATGGTCGCAGGCGTTCATGACATGATCGCGGAGATCAAGGAGTTCGCTGCCGGTTACCGCGATCAGGGCAAGCGCTTCTTCCTGCAGATCGAAGCCGTCTCGCTGATGACCGCGGAGGTCAGGGATACCTGCGAAGCACTCAAGAAGAAGATCGCAACCGATACATTGGGCCAGTGATCTTTCGGTTGAAGCACGGTTCGCGATCAGAGCATCCGTGGATCTCTGCGATCGTGGGCTGATCCTGTATTGGTGAATGACTGCGCTATTCCGGCGCGGCGGAACCGTTAGTTCTATTCAAGACCAAGTCGCTCAAGACTAAGTCGTTCAACATCTTGCCCCGCTTCGGCGGGGCATTTTTTGTTGCGAGACGAGTGATCTCTGCACGGGCTGCGTCCTCGAACCGGCCGGACCTCCGTCCATGCCCTTAACGTGCGTCAGTTGCACGCCCGGTCATGTCCGTTGCCGGAGGCAAATCGGATATCGCGGACCAGCGATCGCTGAAATCCTTGGCCGGGAGCGTGTCCGTGCCGGCGACGGCAATGCCGTCGGTCCGGGGCGCGTGCGACTTGATGGTCGCGGCGGTCGCGGTGACAGCCAGCAGGGCGACAGCCACGAACCCGGTAATCGTTCGATGCTTTGTCATTAGAACCTCCTCGGGTCCCCAATGCCCACTTAACGTGGGTCACGGGAACCCTCGTCAGGTTCATCACTGCAAAGACGACATGGATCGCGTGAAATCGGACAACGAGCTTGTCCCAAACGCGCCTACCCGGCCCGCGCCGCACGCCGCAGTGATTGCGGCGGCTGGCCGAAGGCGCGGATGAAGGCGCGGCGCATCCGCTCGGGATCGCGGAAGCCGGTGATCTCGGCGACGCGCTCGATCGCCTCGCCCGACGACTGCACGCGCTGCCGCGCGACTTCGATCCTGAGCCGCTCGACCGCTTTCGACGGCGTCGTGCCGGTCTCCGCGATGAAGGCGCGGGTGAAATGCCGCGAACTCATCCCGGCCTTGTCGGCGAGGTTCTCGACCGTCAGCGGCGCATTGAGATGCTCGCGCGCCCAGGCGAGCAGTGGCCCGAACCGGCCGTTCGGCGTCTTCAATTCCAGCAGCGAGGAAAACTGCGACTGCCCGCCGCTGCGCCGATGATACAGCACGAGTTGCCGCGCGGTATTCTGCGCGACCTCGTCGCCATAGTCCTCGGTGATCATCGCGAGCGCGAGGTCGATGCCGGCGGTGATGCCGGCCGAACTCCAGATATTGCCGTCACGCACGAAGATCTGGTCCGGCTCGAGCTTGATCTTCGGATAAGTCTTCACGAAATGCGGCGTGCGCTGCCAATGCGTGGTGGCGCGGCGGCCGTCGAGCAGGCCCGCCTCGGCCAGCACATAGGCGCCCGAGCAGACGCTGGCGACGCGAATGCCGCGGCCGGCCATCCGCCGCACGAATGACAGCGTGGCTGGACAGGTCGCCGGCGTGCGCACACCGTTGCCGCCGGCAATGATCAACGTCGTGATCGCCGTCGATGGCTTGAAGCCGCGTGCGAGCATCTCGACACCGGACGAAGAGCGCACCGGTCCTGCCTTCACCGCAAGCGTCCTGATCGCCGGCGCGTTGTTGGCGAAGCGCGCCGCGATCTCGAAGGCCGCGATCGGCCCGGCCGCGTCGAGCAGCTGGAAGTCGGGAAAGATCAGGATGCCGATCATCGCCAAATCCTCGCGGGTGACGTTACTTTCCTGGCAGCCCCTCTCTCAGGAGCCTTCGTCCGAAAATGAGGGAAATACGCCATTTTGGACGAGATGCCATCATGACATCGTGGTTCCGTCAAGCGCTATTTGGAGCCCCCGATGACCGAACCCCTGCAGATTGGATTGCTCGTCTTCCCGAAGGTGACCCAGCTCGACCTGACCGGTCCGCTGCAGGTGTTTTCCTCGGTTCCCGGCGCCAAGGTGCATCTGATCTGGAAGCGCATCGAACCCGTTCCGACTGATTCCGTCATGGTCCTGACGCCGACCACGACCTTTGCCGATTGCCCGCAGCTCGACGTGATCTGCGTGCCCGGCGGCTTCGGCACCGACGACATGGTCGGCGACGAGGAGATGCTGGCCTTCCTGCGCAAGCAGGCCGAGGGTGCGAAATACGTCACGTCGGTCTGCACGGGATCGCTGGTGCTCGGCGCGGCCGGCCTGCTCAAGGGCTATCGCGCCACCACGCATTGGAGCTCGATTGATTTCCTGTCGGGCTTCGGGGCCATTCCGACCAGGACGCGCGTCTGCGTCGACCGCAACCGCTTCACCGGCGGCGGCGTCACCGCGGGCATCGACTTCGCGCTGACGCTGGTGTCGGAGCTCGTCGACCGCAAGACCGCGGAAGCGATCCAGCTCAGGCTCGAATACAACCCGGCCCCGCCGTTCAACGCGGGCTCGCCGGAGACCGCACCGGCCGAGATCCTCGCTTTCATGAAAGAGCGGATCGCGCCGTCGCAGGCGCGCCGCGCCGACTTGATGGGCCGTGCCGCGGCACGGCTGTCCTGACCTGATTGCCGCAAAGAAAAAGGCCGCCCGGTTTCCCGAGCGGCCCTTCCTGTCTCACGGTAGCCTCACATTTGCGGGCGATTTCAGGACGTCTGTACCGGGGGCCTATCTCCCGGCCGCATCCAACTCGGAGGCCGCTGCACATCGGGACAGTCGCGATCTGGAGCCCGATCCGACGCGATGGTTTCCCATCTCCGTAAGATGGCCCTATTGAGCCGCGAACCCGCGCCCGGCGCAAGCGGGCAGCATCGGCTGCAGCCCACCTGTCCCCGCTGTTACCGTTGTTCACAGGCGCGCGCTTGCGCTGCCGGGCGCGTGTGCGATGCACGCGCGTCGTTACGCACGTGCACGTCAGAACAACAATGCGTGAAAGTCAGCTTCCCGGCGTCCAGGCGTGATAGTCGCCGGTCGCCTTGGGGCGGCGGCCGCTCGCCAGCGTCGAGCCGGACGGGCGGTAAGCCTGCGCGGTGCCGGTCAGGTTCGGCAGATGCGGCTTCTCCCATTCGCGCGCCTGGTAGCTCTCCTCGGTCGGCGGCACATCAACCGTGTGATGCAGCCAGCCGTGCCAGCCGGCCGGAATGCGCGAGGCTTCGGCGTAACCGTTGTAGACCACCCAGCGGCGCTCGAAATGCAGCGTCGGATCGATCTCACCGCCCTTGGTGCGGTAATAACGGTTGCCCTGCTCGTCCTTGCCGACCAGTTCGCCGAATCGCGAGGTCCACAATTGCGTGCCAAAGGTCTGGCCATTCCACCAGGTGAAGAATTTCAGCAGGAATTGTTTCATGCGTGGCCGGTCGTCGGTTCGAGACTATGCGGCTCTGATGCCACCTCATTCCCCAAATGTCCAGCCGCCGCCAAGGTAGCCCCGCACCCCTCGGACAGCCCCCGGTTTATGCACCCGTTTGGCGACCAAATGACGCGCTCACGAGGAGTTTTGTTCAGCTGCCATACATGAGCCGCCGGCTACGCGAAGATGACCCACAATCAATGTGGAGCACGGGAACGTCCGACCACAGAGATGGTTAGACATTCACCGTTTTGATGGAGTCCAAAATGATTAATATGAAGGTTCTGAGCACCGCCGCGGCTCTGGCGCTTGCGCTGCCGTTGGCTGTGGCGCCGACCGTTTCGTTCGCCCAGTCTGCCGCACAGATGGGTGCGATGGGCGGCGGCGGCGGCCACGTTGGCGGCGGCGGGGGTGGTGGTGGCGGCGGCTTTGGCGGCGGCCGCGGAGGCGGAGGTGCCATGGGCGGCGGCGGTGGCGGCGGCTGGCACGGCGGCGGTGGCGGCGGTCACTGGGCCGGTGGTGGCGGCGGCGGTTGGCGCGGCGGTGGCGGCTGGCACGGCGGTTACCATCGTGGCGGCGGGTTCTGGCCCGGCGCGGTGGCCGGTGCGGTCGTCGGCGGCGCCCTCGCCTCGGGCGCGTATTACGGCTCCGGCTATGGCTACGGCCCCGGCTATTATGACGACAGCTACGGCTATTACGATGAACCGTCTGTCGCCGTGGAGGTGCCGAGTGGCGGCGGCGCCAGCTACTGCGCGCAGCGCTACAGGTCCTACGATCCTGCCTCGGGCACCTATCTCGGCTATGACGGCCGGCGGCATCCCTGCCCGTAATGAAGGCCTGAATTCTTGATTGCAAAAGGGCGGCGCCAGCGCCGCCCTTTTTTCATGTACGCAAGTCTTATGTGCGCAAGGCGACCGCGACGGCCGCGAACGTCACCACGAGCGCTGCGATGTCGCTCGTGCTGAGCGGCTCGCGCAGCATCGCCGCTGCCGCAAGCACGCCGACGACGGGGACCAGCAGCGTGCCGATCGACGCGGTCGCCGCCGGCAATCGCTCGAGCGCCGCAAACCAGCAGACATAGCAAAGGCAGAACTGGATCAGCGTCATGTAGATCATCGACGCCCAGCCGAACTGCGACAGCGTGGCGAGCTGCGGCTGCTCGATCATGATGCCGATGATTGCGATCGGCACGCAGCCGATCGCAAGCTGCCAGGCCGCGAGCGACAGCGGCGGCATCGCGAGCTTGAACGATTTGGTCAGCACCGTGCCGAGCCCGACGCAGACCGCGCCGGCGAGCGCGAACAGAATCCCCGGCAGCTTGCCGAGGCTTGCGTCGATGCCGCCGCCGCCGATCAGCACCGCGATCCCGGCGAGCGCCACCGCAAGCGCAAGCGCACGCGGCAGCGACACGCGCTCGCCGAGCACCGGCCAGGCCACCAGCGCGACCCACACCGGAATCGATATCCCGAGCACGGCCGCCTCGCTGGCCCGCAGCCAGATCAGCGCGAGGCCCATGGACGCGACCCAGCCGCCGATCGACAGTGTCGACACCAAAGCAAGCCGCAACCACATGCCGTCGGGCACGCGCAGCGTCTGTCCCCGCACCAGCGCGACCAGGCCGAGCGCAACCGCGCCGACCACGCCGCACAGCCCGCGCGCGGACAGCGGCGGCCACTCCGTGAGCAGGAACTTCATGATCGGGAAGTTGAGTCCCCAGCCGATCGAGGCGACCACCAGGAATGCGACGCCAAGCGGTGACAGCGGGGCGCGGCCGGCGATGGGAACTGCGGTCATGGACCTGTCGTAAAGGGGATGGACAAATACAGGTGATGTGTCACGGCTAGCTGGAAATCCGCTTGTCAGCAAACAGCATATGCATTCTATGATACAGACTTTCCGTCTAGGTTCCGCCTTAATTGACGAACAGGCCAAGCGAGTCGCCGGCACGCGAGGCCGTTAGAAAGAGGATGCATCGTGCCGAGCGTTCTCGTGGTCGATGACGACCCGATGGTGTGCGTTGCCATCGAGGTGTGTCTGCAACGCCAGGGCTTCGACGTGACCGTCGCCGATGGCGGCGAAGCCGGCATGCGCGCGCTCGAGCAGGCCACCTTCGACGTCATGCTGGTCGACGTCTTCATGCCGCATATGCGCGGGTTCGAGGCGATCCGCGTCTTCCACGAGCGCGCCCCCGAAATTCCCGTCATCGCGATGTCGGGCTATGCCTTCGCCAATGCCGACCGCGCGCCGGACTTCCTGCGGATGACGATCGAGCTCGGCGCGTCCGCCTGCCTGCGCAAGCCGTTCACCCCGCAGGCGCTGATTGCCGCCGTTAACGAATGTCTTGCGAAGTATGCACCTTCCGCTCGTCTTTCGAAATAATTGCTCGTACTAATCGTCGATGGCTTCCCAGCGTCTCATTCTCGGCAGCGGCCTTGCGATCCTCCTCGTCATCAGCGCGGCGTCGATCGGGTTGGACGTCAAGTCGCGCAGCGAGATTGATTCGGTCGACCGCACGCTCAGCATCCTGAAGCGCATTTCGGACGCGCGTCAGCTGCCGCGCAGCGTCGAGAGCGCGGCGCGCGGTTTCGCGCTGACCGGCGATGCGTCCTTTGCCGACGAGTTTCGCGAGCAGAGCGCAGCCCTCACCGCGGCCTTCGACGATCTGATGGCGGCGGTGACGTCGGCCCCCGAGGAGGCGCAGCTGATCACGGGCACCAGGGTCGAGGTCCAGCGTGCCATTGCGCTTGGCGCCGAGCTGATCAGGTTGCGCAGCGCGGGCGACACGGCCGGCGCCGCGGCGCTGGTCTCCGCCGGCGAGAGCCGCGCGCTGACCGACAAGGTCGGCGCGGCGCTCGACCGCCTGGTCACCGAAGAGCGCCGCCTGCTCCGGATTCGCACCGACCAGTCCAAGACCAATGGACGGCTGCTGCTGATGATCGATCTCGCCGGCGTGGCGATGATCCTGCTGCTCGCGATCGCGCTAACGGTGACGGCCCGGCGCGCCAGCCGCGAACTGCAGGGCGCGCTCAGCGCGACCAAGGCGACCAATCTGTCGCTCGAGGGCAAGGTCGCCGATCGCACCAAGGATCTCGGTGCCGCGCTCGAAGAGCTCCGCCGTTCCACCTCGGTGATGGAAACCACCTTCCGCACCATGGCGGAGGCGGTGCTGGTGATCGACAGCGCCGGCACCGTGCTGCTGTCGAACCCGGCCGCCGAGAAGATGCTGCGCTACAAGCCGGGCATGACGGTCCGGCAGCTGCGCGCCATGAGCAACGTGTTCCAGTCCGACGGCGTCACGCCGATGCAGGCCGACGACATGCCGTCGGCCAGGACGCTGCGCGGCGAGGAATTCGACGGGCTGGAATTCGTCGCCAAGCCGGTGCGCGGCGCGCCGGAGATTCACCTCGTGGTGTCGGGCCGGCCGCTGCGCGATGGCGACGACACCGTCACCGGCGCGGCGCTGATCTATCACGACATCACCGCCTCGCGCGAAACCGAGCACAAGCTGCAGCAGGCACAGAAGCTCGACGCCATCGGCAAGCTGACCGGCGGCGTCGCGCACGACTTCAACAACATGCTGACGGTCATCACCGGCACCACCGAGACGCTGGTCGACAGCCTGCGCGCCCAGCCGCAGCTCGCGAAAACCGCCGAGCTGATCGACCGCGCCGCCGAGCGCTGCCGCGAGCTGATCCAGCATCTGCTCGCCTTCGCGCGCCGCCAGCCGCTGGAGCCGCGCACCGTCGATATCAACGGCACCGTGGTCGACATCGCTAAGCTGCTGCGGCCGACGCTCGGCGAGCAGATCGAGATCAATTCGGTGCTGGCGCCCGATGTCGCCAGCGTCCATATCGATCCGTCGCAGCTTGCCAACTCGCTGCTCAACATGGCGATCAACGCCCGCGACGCGATGCCGAACGGCGGCAAGCTGCTGTTCGAGACCAGCAACATCGTGCTCGACGACGCCTATGCGGCTGTCAATCCCGACATCACGCCGGGCCGCTACGTGCTGCTCGCGGTCAGCGACACCGGCACCGGCATGTCGCACGCGGTGCAGGACAAGGTGTTCGAGCCGTTCTTCACCACCAAGGAAGTCGGCAAGGGCTCCGGCCTCGGCATGAGCATGGTCTACGGCTTCGTCAAGCAGTCCGGCGGACATATCAAGATCTACAGCGAGGAAGGCCACGGCACCACGATCAAGCTCTATCTGCCCCCTGCCCGCGGCCAGGTCGAGGTCGAGGCGCCCCCGCCGGAGCCGGTGCGGCGCGGCAGCGGAGTCATCCTGGTGGTGGAAGACGACCAGCTGGTGCGCAACTACGTCGTCACGCAGCTAGGCGCGCTCGGCTACAAGACCATCGCCGTGCCCGACGCCCGCGCCGCGCTGGCGCTGGTCGACAAGGGCGAGAAGTTCGACCTCCTGTTCACCGACGTGATCATGCCCGGCGGCATGAACGGCCGCCAGCTCGCCGACGAGGTGCAGAAACGCCGCCCCGGCATCAAGGTGCTCTACACCTCGGGCTACACCGAGAACGCGATCGTGCATCACGGCCGCCTCGACGAGGGCGTGCTGCTGCTGGCCAAGCCCTACCGCAAGGCGCAGCTCGCCAGCATGCTGCAGCAGGCGCTCGGCGAGTGATGTGAGCTACCTCGTCGCAAGCGCGACGCCGGCGAGGGTGAACAGCAGCGCGACGATCTGGCTTGGCCCCAGCGGCTCGTGCAATGCGACCGCGGACGCCACCACGCCGATGACAGGCACCGCCATGGTGCCGATCGCCGCCACCGAGGCCGGCAGGCGCGCGAGCGCGGCGAACCACGCGACATAGGCGACGCAGAACTGGATCAGCGTCGAATAGACCAGCAGCCACCAGCCGACCGTCGTGATGCGGTCGAGATGCGTGGTCTCGATCACGAGGCCGACGATCGCGATCGGCACGCAGCCGAGGCCGATCTGCCAGGCCGCGGCCGGGATCGGCGGCATCACCAGCGGATATTTCTTGGCCAGCACGGTGCCGAGCGCAAAGCCGAAGGCGCCGCCGAGCGCCATGATGATTCCCGGCAGCTTCTCCTTGCTTGCGGTGATGCCGCTGCCGCCCATGATCGCGGCGAGGCCTGCAAAGGCCATCACCAGCGCGATGGTCCGCAGCAGCGTCGGCCGTTCGCCGAGCACCGGCCAGGCCAGCAGCGAGGCCCATACCGGCATCGTGTAGGCGATCAGCGCGGCCTCGCTCGCCGGCAGCCAGAGCAGCGCCAGCCCCATCAGCACCATCCAGCCGGTGACGTTGAGCGCCGCATAGAGCACGAGCCGCGGCCACAGCCGTTTCTCGACATGCAGGCTCTGGGCGCGGATCAGCGCCAGCACCGCCAGCAGCACGGCGCCGATCACCCCGGTGGTGCCGCGCAAGGTCAGCGGCGGCAGTTCGCTGAGCAGGAACTTGGTGGACGGCCAGTTGAACCCCCAGCCCACCGAGGTGATGGCGAGGAACATCAGGCCGGCGGGCGCAAGGCGCGGCCGCGCTTGAGGCTTCTGGACTGTCATGGAACCCGGCGGGGATGTGAGTCGGCCTCACCTTGCCCGCGATTTTGTCGCCCGACCATCACGGCTCTGACATGCCTGATCCGTACTTTGCCCGTAGGCCTACGTGAGTCCCCAAAATTCAATCCGGGACCGCGAATAAAAACTTCGCCTGTGAACAGCGGGGCGAAGCTCCGATCCACAGGCGATAGGAATTTTTTTGGCTTGGGAATCCCTGAGGACTCACCGATAGTTGGCTCGATCACAGGCGCGGCACCGACCCCTGTTATCCCCCTCTTTCCACCATATTTAGTGTTTGATTCAGAAACTCGTACTAGTCCTTGACTGGCGTGACGGACATGGCCTAGCTTTCAACCTGTTCGGCGCGAGTGTGTTTGGGTCCCCGCCGGTCGCTCCCACAAGGGTTCCAAAATGACCACTCCGCCAGGCCCTCGGGCCGCGGGTGAAGGGCTTTTCTGCCCTGATTTTGGGGCCGCCGTCGGGGACGACAAACGGGCCGCGAAGGACCCGGAAACAGAGGCCGTAACCGGCCCGCAAGAAGCGTACGCGTGACGTGTCGCGTGAAGCGTTTTGGGGCGTTGTATGCATGACCCGGAGCACCCGACCAGTCGGGCGCCGCGCCGGGACGATGCCGCCGCAGGACCGGTCATACCGGTGCCCAGCGGATGAGAGAAAACAGGCCGGATCCACCGGCTGAGCTGCGGATGACGGGAGGCGTGCTGACGCGTGTTCCGGAGTCCGCGAACAGACAACATTCCGGCACCTGCGGGGAAACGTGGGGCCGGGCAGAAGAAGAGACGGGGCTCGACCATGCGAATCGAACGACGCAACACCACCAGCGGACAATCTCCCTATGCCGGGATCAATTTCCGCCTGACCACCTCAGAGATCCGCAATCCGGACGGCTCGGTCGTGTTCCGCGCCGAGAACGTCGAGGTTCCGGAGTTCTGGTCGCAGGTCGCCTCCGACGTGCTGGCGCAGAAGTATTTCCGTAAAGCGGGCGTTGCCGCGCGCCTGAAGAAGGTCGAGGAAGAGACCGTGCCGTCGTGGCTGTGGCGTTCGGTGCCGGACACCGAGGCGCTTGGCCTCCTGCCCGAGAACGAGCGCATCGTCGGCGAGACCTCGGCCAAGCAGGTGTTCGATCGCCTCGCCGGCTGCTGGACCTATTGGGGCTGGAAGGGCGGCTACTTCTCCACGGAAGAAGACGCCCTCGCCTTCTTCGACGAGCTCCGCTTCCAGCTCGCAAAACAGATGGTCGCGCCGAACTCGCCGCAATGGTTCAACACCGGACTGCATTGGGCCTATGGCGTCGATGGTCCCGGCCAGGGCCACTATTACGTCGATTGGAAGACCGGCAAGCTCACCAAGTCGAAATCGGCCTATGAGCATCCGCAGCCGCATGCCTGCTTCATCCAGGGCGTCGGCGACGACCTCGTCAACGAGGGCGGCATCATGGACCTCTGGGTGCGCGAGGCGCGCCTGTTCAAATACGGCTCCGGCACCGGCTCCAATTTCTCGAGCCTGCGCGGCGAAGGCGAAAAGCTGTCCGGCGGCGGCCGCTCAAGCGGCCTGATGAGCTTCCTCAAGATCGGCGACCGCGCCGCGGGCGCGATCAAGTCGGGCGGCACCACGCGCCGCGCCGCCAAGATGGTCGTGGTCGACGCCGATCACCCCGATATCGAGACCTATATCGACTGGAAGGTGAAGGAGGAGCAGAAGGTCGCCGCCCTCGTCACCGGCTCCAAGATCAACCAGAAGCACCTCAAGGCCGTGATGAAGGCCTGCGTGAACTGCGAAGGCAGCGGCGACGACTGCTTCGATCCCGAGAAGAACCCGGCGCTCCGCCGCGAGATCAAGCTCGCGCGCCGCGCGCTGGTGCCGGACAACTACATCAAGCGCGTCATCCAGTTCGCCAAGCAGGGCTACAAGGACATCTCGTTCGACACCTACGACACCGACTGGGATTCCGAGGCGTACCTCACCGTCTCCGGCCAGAACTCCAACAACTCGGTGTCGCTGAAGGACGATTTTCTGCGCGCGGTGGAAACGGACGGTGATTGGAATCTGGTCGGCCGCACCACCAGGAAGGTCACAAAGACGCTGAAGGCCCGCGACCTCTGGGAGAAGATCGGCTACGCCGCCTGGGCGAGCGCCGATCCCGGCCTGCACTTCAACACCACGATGAACGACTGGCACACCTGCAAGGCGTCCGGCGACATCCGCGCGTCCAATCCGTGCTCGGAATACATGTTCCTGGACGACACGGCGTGCAACCTCGCCTCGGCCAACCTGCTGACGTTCTACAGCACGACCACCAAGCGGTTCGACATCGAGTCCTACGAGCACCTCTGCCGGCTCTGGACCATCGTGCTCGAAATCTCCGTCATGATGGCCCAGTTCCCGTCGAAGGCGATCGCCGAACTGTCCTACGAATTCCGCACGCTCGGCCTCGGTTTTGCAAACATCGGCGGCCTCTTGATGACCATGGGCCTGCCCTATGACAGCAAGGAAGGCCGTTCGCTGTGCGGCGCGCTGACCGCTGTAATGACCGGCATCGCCTACAAGACCTCGGCCGAGATGGCGGCCGAGCTCGGCACCTTCCCGGGCTACAAGAAGAACGCGGCCCACATGCTGCGCGTGATCCGCAACCACCGCCGCGCCGCCCACGGCAACGCCACCGGTTACGAGGCGCTGTCGGTCAACCCGGTGCCGCTCGATCACGCCTCCTGCCCGCAGGAAGACATCGTCACCCACGCCAGGCTGGCCTGGGACGACGCGCTGGCGCTCGGCGAGGTCAACGGCTATCGCAATGCCCAGACCACCGTGGTGGCGCCGACCGGCACCATCGGCCTCGTGATGGATTGCGACACCACCGGCATCGAGCCCGACTTCGCGCTGGTCAAGTTCAAGAAGCTCGCCGGCGGCGGCTACTTCAAGATCATCAACCAGGCGGTGCCGTCGGCGCTGCGCGCGCTCGGCTATCGCGAGAGCGAGATCGCCGAGATCGAGGCCTACGCCGTCGGCCACGGCTCGCTGTCGAATGCGCCCGGCATCAACGCCTCGACCCTCAAGGCAAAAGGCTTCACCGACGAAGCCATTGCCAAGGTGGAAAAGGCGCTGCCGACCGCGTTCGACATCAAGTTCGCCTTCAACAAGTGGACCTTCGGCGAAGACTTCATCCGCGACCAGCTCGGCATCGGCGCGGAAGCGATCGCAGCCCCCGGCTTCGACCTGCTCCAGGCCGTCGGCTTCACCAAGCGCGAGATCGAGGCCGCCAACGTGCACATCTGCGGCGCGATGACGGTGGAAGGCGCGCCTCATTTGAAGGCGGAGCACTATCCCGTGTTCGACTGCGCCAACCCCTGCGGCAAAATTGGAAAACGCTACCTCTCGGTCGAGAGCCACATCAGGATGATGGCGGCCTCGCAGCCGTTCATCTCGGGCGCGATCTCCAAGACCATCAACATGCCGAACGACGCCACGGTGGAGGACTGCAAGTCCGCCTACCTGTTGTCGTGGAAGCTGGCGCTGAAGGCCAACGCGCTGTACCGCGACGGCTCGAAGCTGTCGCAGCCGCTGAACTCGCAGCTCATCGCCGACGATGAGGACGAAGACGATGCGGTCGAGGCGCTCTACGAGAAGCCGATGGCCGCGCGTGCCGCCCAGGTCTCGGAGAAGATCGTCGAGAAGCTGGTCGAGCGCATCGTCGTGATGCGCGAGCGCGAGAAGATGCCGGACCGCCGCAAGGGTTACACCCAGAAGGCCGTTGTCGGCGGCCACAAGGTCTACCTGCGCACCGGCGAATATGACGACGGCAGGCTCGGCGAGATCTTCATCGACATGCACAAGGAAGGCGCGGCGCTGCGCTCCTTCATCAACAATTTTGCGATCGCAGTATCTCTGGGTCTGCAATACGGCGTGCCGCTGGAAGAATATGTCGACGCCTTCACCTTCACCCGCTTCGAACCCGCGGG
The DNA here is from genome assembly GCF_055264925.1 of Bradyrhizobium sp. KZN70725. Lineage (NCBI taxonomy): Bacteria > Pseudomonadati > Pseudomonadota > Alphaproteobacteria > Hyphomicrobiales > Nitrobacteraceae > Bradyrhizobium > Bradyrhizobium sp. KZN70725. The sequence goes on along the minus strand of NZ_JBUYWT010000019.1, from coordinate 96,093 downwards.
TCCCGTGCAGGGCAACGACTCCATCAAGTACGCGACCTCGATCCTCGACTATGTCTTCCGCGAGCTCGCGGTGAGCTACATGGCGCGATTCGATCTCGCCCATGTCGATCCGAACGAGTCTGGCTTCGACGCGCTCGGCAAGGGCGTCGAGGAAGGCAAGGAGCCGGATGAGGCCCCCGCCCAGCACCAGGCGACCAAGTACCTGTCGAAGGGCCTGACCCGGTCGCGCACCGACAACCTCGTCGTCATGCGCGGCGGCTCGGCCGCGGTGAGCCAGGGCGCCGACAACGCGCCCGCCGGCAACCGCGTCACCGCGCTCGCCTCCCACGGCGCAACCGCCCGCGGCGCCTCCGACACCGTCGAAGGCGCGGTCGCCCTGAAGCAGGAAGTCAGCCACGACCTCTCGCCGACCGAGAAGCTCGAGGCCCTGAACTGGAGCAAGCCCGGCACCGCCGCAGCCGCCGCCCCAAGCAAGGCGGAACGTCGCGCCGAAGCGAAGGCCAAGGGCTACGAAGGCGAGATGTGCTCGGAGTGCGGCAACTTCACGCTGGTGCGGAATGGGACCTGCATGAAGTGCGATACGTGCGGGTCCACGACGGGGTGTTCGTAGCAACAATCGCATTTACGCAGGTAAAGAAGGCCGCTCCAAGCGGCCTTCTTCTTGGCAAGGAACTCAATCTAACGTTGGATACGCCCCTATGACACTTCCTGATAGCTATACTATTAAGCCCAATTCTATACCGGCCTACTTCGATGCAATGCTTGACGCCCAACCGCCGGAACGCTTTTCGGTGAAATTTTTGGAGAATCTGGGGTTCACGTCCACCAACGATCGCTTGTTCATTGGCATCCTCAAGGACCTTGGCTTTCTCAATAGAGATGGCACTCCTCAGAATCGCTATTTCGCCTTTATGGATCGTAGCCGCTCAAAGCAGGTCGTTGCCGAAGGCATTCGCGAGGCTTTTGCGGACCTCTTCGCGATAAACACAAAGGCAAACGACTTCACGGTTGACGACGCTCGAAACAAACTCCGAACTCTCTAAAGTACCCGAAAGAATTCGTAAGACTTCGAACACGCGTATGGAGGAGGATGCAAAATCTCGCTGGCACGGAGCTCGCGGAGCTGTTGACATCAACTATTGTGATTTTGGTGACCTCTCATCGATCATCGTAACAAACTGGAATGTTTTCGAAGATCTCTTGGGCAATCTCGAATGGGCGAAGGCAACGCTCAACAGCCTAGAAAAATCGCGAAATATTATCATGCATGGTGGAGCACTTGCCAAAGAGGACATTGAACGCATTGGGATGAACATAAGAGACTGGATAAGGCAGGCCGGCTAGCCCGCCTACTCGCGGCCTGCTTACGGCAGCAAGCGTAGCCCGGAAGAGCGAAGCGACATCCGGGGCCGACACGCAGGTCCCAAAGATCAATCCCGCATATCGCTTTGCTCATGCGGGCTGCTTGCTGGCAGTGCCTGCGCCGTTGCCTACGCCGGCAGCACGATCACCTTCGTTTTGAGGGGCGTTCGCGAATAGAGGTCGATCATGTCCTGACTGAGGAGGCCGGTACAGCCGCTCGTAATACCGTTCCCGATCGTTTCGGGGGCGCTGGTGCTATAGATCGTGTAAAGCGTGTACACCCCATTTTGGTAGAGGTAGAGCACGCGCGCGCCAAGTGGATTGTCGAGACCCCCCGCCATGCCGCGAGCATATTTGCCCGCCTCCGGCTGGCGCGCGATCATCTCCTTGGGTGGCGTCCAGGTCGGCCATTCGGCTTTGCGCCCGACATAAGCCTCCCCGCTCCACCGGAACCCATCGCGGCCGACATTGGCGCCATAGCGGGTCGCGTTTCCTTCGCCTTCGATGCGGTAGACATAGTATTTGCTCGGATCGACGATGATCGTACCGGGCGCCTCATCGCTGTGGTACTTCACGGTCTTGCGAAAATATTTCGGATCGACCTTACTGACGTCGACCGCGGGGATCGGGAATTTCTCGTCGGGCACGGGCCCGTAGACCTTCTCCGCCTCGGCCAGGCTCATGTAGTCGGACGCACAACCGGCCAGGCTCAGTGCGGCGAGACCAGCAGCAGAACCGACCAGAAACGCCCGGCGGTTGAGAAGCCGCGACCGAGGCCCAGGCAGAGCGCCCTCGCCCATCGCACCGGCGTCGGCAATTCCACGGTCCATGATCATGATTTCTGATTTTCCCTTGTCCCGTTGCGCGGCCGAAGCAGACTTTGGCATACAGTAGAAGGGAAAAGAAAAGTTCTTCGTCATTGTCTGAGGTTGACCAACAGATGGTCTTGTGAATCCTTCCGAGAACAATGCGAGAACTTCGGCGGATTACGCTTCCGCCTTCGCTCCATGAGCTAAAGGTCGGCGGGTTACGCCTTCGGCTAATCCGCCCTACGCGATGGCAACAACTGATTGATCACGTTTTCATGCGATTGATCTGCGGCGCTTTGTCGGACCAAATTAGTATGGAATCACCGCCCCGCTACCCTGCCGCATTCCATGCGGAAAATGAATCGAAGGTGAAAACCCAATGAGACGCGTTGTCCAGGCTTCGCTCGGACTCCTCGCATGGAGCATTCTCCAAACCTCGCCCGCATCCGGCCAGCTCAAGGGCAACGCCGACAACATTTGTCGGAACGGATATTTCCCGCGCGAGAGCACCGACTACAGGCTGGCGAAGATCAAAGGCGCAGCCGGCGACAGGATCTATTTCCGCGGCGACGGCAACGAGCGTTGCCCCGACGACCAAGCCTGTCGTCTGAAAACTTATGTCGTTCGCAACGATGAAGTCATTGTTTCCCGGACGTCAGGCAAGTTCGCATGCAGTTGGTTTCAACCTCGCAAGGGCACTGAGACGGTCGGCTGGATCGAGATCGAAAGGCTTGCGTGGCAGGAGGACATACGAGGACCGGCAGAACGGGATTGGCTCGGCGAATGGCGTGCCTACGACAACGTCATTCGCATCTCGAAATCGAAAGAGGCAGGTCAGCTGGCCATCAAGGGCGAGGCCATTTGGGGTTCGGGCAGCCGCATCCATTCCGGCGAGCTTGATTACGAAGCAAAACCTTCAGGCGATAAGATGAAATTCGGTGACGGGACGGACGAACTCGACTGTCAGGTCACGATGCAGCTCGTCGGCAAGTTACTGGTTGTCGGCGACAACCTCCATTGCGGCGGGACAAACGTCTCATTTTCAGGTGTCTACCAAACGAGACCGACGCGATGAGTATCTCGCGGCTCGTAGGGCGGATTAGCGCAGCGTAATCCGCCCTTCGTCGCGGTAACGCCGAGCGGCGGATTACGAGGAGTCTATCATCGGACACGCGCTCCGCGCGATCCGTTGGCGAACCCACCCTACTCGTTACGTGCTTGTTCGTTTTCTCAGGCCGCCTTCGCTGCACCTCGATCGCGAAGGGATTGGTGTGAAGCTGGCAAGATCATTGCCGCTGTCAGACCGAGATCGGCGGGACGAAATCGACCCGTTGCGGACGTAGATGGGTCGGCCATAATGTCTTCTTTTCAAGGCAATTCGGTCGGAGGCGAGATGGTCGATCCGTGGCCCGCAGATGCAAAGTTTCAAATGGGTGACTATGCCGCCAAGAAAGGGCGAGCATCATGGCGCGGTCGAATCGTTGGTTGGTATCGTACGGATTTGACCAGGCTCGGATATGCGATCGAGAGCTGCTTCGAGCCCGGCTCGGTGCAGATTTACCCGGAGACGGCGATCGACGCATGGCAGCCGCCGGCCTTGGAACGTGAGTGACCGATTCTCACCCTCCTGCGACCTTCGGAAGGTTTGCTCGTGCACGAATCGGAAGCCTCGTAGCCCGGATGAGCGAAGCGATATCCGGGACCGGCATCGCCATACGCACGACCGACCCCGCATGTCGCTTCGCTCATGCGGGCTACCGCTGCCGCCCTGGCCGAGAAACAGACCGGACACCGCGCATCGCATGCGCAACAAATCGATCAGACGCCTTCAGCCACACGCAACGTGATCCGGGTCAATTCGGACGGGCGGCCGAGCCGCAAGGCAAAGCCCGGCCAGAGCGCGGTGCCGTTGTTGACGTAGAGCGTCATCCCGTCGACGTCGTAGCGGCCGGAGACGAAGCCGGCATTGGCGCGCGCGGCGAGGCGATCGATCCCCAGGATCAATCCGCCATGGGTGTGTCCGGAGAGCTGCAGGGCGACGCCGAGCCGGGCCGCCTTTCGTGCGTCGCTCGGCTGGTGGTCGAGCAGGACGACGGGCGCGCCCTTGGGGGCGCCGTCGAGAACCGCGGCAAGGTCGCGGATGGAATGCCCCCGGTGGCGCGACGCGCGGTCGGTGATCCCTGCGATCACGAGCTTGCCGGCGCCGCGCTCGAGCACGATGTGCCGGTTCTCGAGCGAGCGCAGGCCGAGCGCTTCGTAATGCGCCATCCATCCGTCATAGCCGAAGATATATTCGTGATTGCCCGAGATCACGTAGACGCCATCGGCGGCCATCAGGTCGCGCAGCGGCGCGATGTCGTTGCGCCGCGCATCAATGGTGCCGTCGATCAGATCGCCGGTAATCGCGATCAGGTCGGCGCCGAGCTTGTTCGATCGCTCGACGACGGCGCGCGCCCATGGCGCAGGAAACAGCCGGCTGATGTGAAGGTCGGTCAGTTGCAGCATGGTGTAGCCGTCGAACTGTAGCGGAAGTCCCCTTATGCCGACCTCGACATCCCTGAGCGGCGGAATGCGCATCGCCTGATGCACGCCGATCGCGGCGGCGGCGCCCGCGAGCGCAGCAAGTGCGTAGCGGACGCCGTCGGGCGCGCCGACGAAGCCGCCGTGGATCAGCGCGGCCACCAGCAGCCCGGCATCGAGCGCCAGTTGCAGCAGCGCCAGCAGCATGATCGCACCGAACGCCCAGTTGAACAGGACGACCACCGGACGCGGAAACTCCGGCGAGAATTCCGATCCCGACGACAGTCTGTTCCAGCGGTGAAACTGCAAGGCGACCAGCACCAGCAACGCGGCGACGATCTTTGCCGGGAGCGGCCAGTCGAGTGGCCAGATGAAGCGGGCCAGGATCAGCAGGCTGGTCACGCCGAATATGAGCTGGGGAATAGGTCTCGCTCCGGATCGGATCGGTTAAGGCTGTGCGGCGCCCAGCGAAGGTAGGGTGGAACGGCCGCCCGCGTAAGGCGCCAGCGTCAATAACATTTTCGGCACATTGCGCCTTGCCGAATTGCCCTGCGCGCTCGCCCGGACGAGGAAGCGACACCCAGGGCCAGCATCACAGGATGCGTACGCCGGCCCCGTATCTCGCTTCGCTCGCGCAGTCACTGCTTGCCGCGGTCTTGCGGCGCAAATGCCGGAAGCCCGATCAATCCTCGATATCGGCAATGCGTCTGAGCACGATCACGACGGCAAGGACCAGGCCGAGCACGCCGCCGGCAACGCCGGCCAGACCAGACCCGACGGCACCACCGACATCCCGGTCGGACAGAACGATCGCAACCGCTTCAGCGACAAAACCCATCCCAAGCGTCAGGGCAATGACGATTGCGACGCATTTGGAAAGTTCGACCACAAACCGAAATGCCATATCCTCCAAAGCGCCGAGCGCGCGGGCCGTGCGGCTAGCCGGACGCGGGGCGGCCTGGCCAAGTGCTCTCCGATGCCTTCTGATTGAGGCATCGGCGGAGGTATTGCCGATCAAGCGGTTCGCGCGGGGATTGTCGCTGGGATCATCGAGAGCCTCGATGTCCAGTCTGAACTCTCGCCGCAGAAGCAGCGTAACGAGCAGCGCACAAGATAAAAGTGCGGCCAGTCCTGCGTAGATGCTGATGCTACCTGCCAGAAAGATCAGAAAAAAGCCGACCCACCCAAGGGCCTCACCACAAAATTGAGCCACTGCCAATCGGGCAATGTCGGCCATGACTGTTCTCTCCAAGACTGATTTCTCTTGGGGACGAAATCCGCGAGCCTCATCGGTTTGCCCTTCGACAGTCCGCCTTCTGCACCACGGCCACTCATCTCCTGAGATGTGGAGCGTCGGTCGTCGGGCGCAATCCTTCCGTCGCAACTCCGACGGGAATTGCAAGGGCAGCGCCAAGGAGCGGCCTTTGCTCGCAGCTCGGTTGAGCGCACCTCCACCATTGAGGCCGATCAAAAGCCCAAAAACAAAACTTGAACACCGCTCATTTTCATGCCAGATATTGAACATTGTTCATTTTGTCGAGAGCCGACGATGCAAACGACCTTCCGGATGGACGGATTGACCGGTTCCGAACGGCCCGTGAAACCGTGGATGAAAGTCGCCCCGACGATCATCACGATCGGCATCATCGCGGCATTCGCGGTGCACGGGCGCATCGCGCAGCCGGCGGGCTACAACGATTTCGCCGACCACTCGGCCCTGTCAGGCATTCCCCACGCAGGCGATGTCTTGTCGAACATCGGCTTCGCCCTGGTCGCGATCTGGGGCTGGCTGGCGCTGCGCCCTCACCGCAACAGCGATCGGCTGCGCGCCGGATGGCCCGGCTACCGCCTGTTCCTGATCGGACTGTTCCTGACCGCCTTCGGGTCCGCCTTCTTTCACCTCGCTCCCGACAATGGCCGACTGACCTGGGACATGCTGCCGATCGCGCTTGCCGGCGCGGGCCTGCTGGTCGGCGTCCGCGGCGACACCCGGCCGGGATCGAAGACGAACATCGAAACGATCCTTCTCGGGCTTTACGCCGCCGCCAGCGTCGCATGGTGGGTCACCACCGACCGACATGGTGCGGGCGACCTGCGACCGTATCTGCTGCTGCAGGTCCTCCCGCTCATCCTGATCCAGCTCTGGCAGTCGATCTATCGCGCGCCGCGTGCCGACCGCATCGCATTCGCCGCCGCGATGATGTTGTACGTGCTGGCCAAGATCGCCGAGGTGCTCGACCACCAGATCGCAGACACGATTCAGTTCGTCAGCGGACACACGTTGAAGCATCTGCTCGCGACTTCAGCCACGGCCGCAATCGTCTGGGGACTGACGCGACGGATCTCCGATGGCGGCGGGCGACGGGGTCATTTCGGAATAATGGAAAAGTATCGCTGATTTGCCCGACGCGTCAAGTCGCTTTTCCGAGTGCCGGCGGCAGCCTGCACCTTTGCATGGGGTTGTTTTCGATATTTTGGATGGGCAGCTCTGCTTCCTCGATCGCATCGGGCGGATTGACCGGCAAGGCGACCGCATCCATATGCATCTGCATGAACCGGCTGCCCCCGCCGTTTCGCATCCACCTGGACACAGCCAAATACCATCGGCTCCCCGTCCCTAACGCTCCGGAGTCGCCGTGGCCGCCCTCTCCATTCTCGATCTCGTCCGCGTCACCGAGGAAACCGACGCGCGCGGCGCGCTCTATAACGCGCGCGATGTCGCCGTGCATGCGGAGGCGCTCGGCTATCGCCGCATCTGGGTGGCGGAGCATCACAACATGGCGGGCATCGCGAGCGCGGCGACGTCGGTCGTGATCGGGCACATCGCGGCGGGCACCAAGACCATCCGGGTCGGCGCCGGCGGCATCATGCTGCCGAACCACGCGCCCTACGTTATCGCCGAGCAGTTCGGCACGCTGGCGCGGCTGTTTCCCGATCGTATCGACCTCGGCCTCGGCCGCGCCCCGGGCACCGACCAGCTCACGCTGCGCGCGCTGCGCCGCACGCCGGAATCCGCCGAGAACTTTCCGCAGGACGTGCTCGAGGTGCAGGCCTTCCTCGCCGCCGCCGGTCCCAACCAGCGCATCCAGGCGGTGCCGGCCGCCGGCACCGACGTGCCGCTGTGGATTCTCGGCTCGAGCAATTTCGGCGCGATGCTGGCCGGCGAGCTCGGCCTGCCCTACGCCTTCGCCTCGCACTTTGCCCCCGAGCTGCTGATCCAGGCGCTGCAGATCTATCGCGCCCGCTTCAAGCCGTCGGAGCAGCTCGATCGCCCCTACACCATGGTCGGCGTCAACATCATCGCCGCCGACACCGACGAGGAGGCGCGGCGGCTCGCGACCACGCAGCAGATGTCGTTCACCAACATCTTCCGCGGCGCGCGCGGCCTCAGCCAGCCGCCGATCGACGACATCGAGAGCTACTGGTCGCCGGCGGAGAAGGTGCAGGCGATGCGGATGCTCGCGCGTTCCATCATCGGCTCGCCCGCGACGGTGCGCGCCGGCATCGACGCGCTGGTCGCGGAGACCGGCGCCGACGAGCTGATGATCGTGTCCGACGTCTATGATCACCAGAAGCGGCTGCGATCGTTCGAGCTGATCGCCAAGGCCGGCGCGATCGCGCCGCAGACGTAGCCTGCAGGATGGGCAGTAGCCGACACACTAACGCAGCCTCACTTCGGCGCGCCGGCGGGCGCCTGCGACTGCGCGAGCTGGCCGAGCGTCACGCTCAGCGAATTCGGCGCGTTGTCCCGCAGCATCGAAAGCTTGACCGAGCTGCCCGGCGCGCCCGCATAGACCTTCTTGGTCAGCTCGTTGGCGCTCTTGATCGGCTCGTCATTGACCGAGGTGATCACGTCCCCTCGCCTCAATCCGGCCTTCGCTGCCGGACCGCCGGTCTGCACGCCGACCACGACCGCGCCGTGCAGATTGTTCGCACCCAAGCTTTCGGCAATGCCGGGGGTGATCGATTGAATCTGCGCGCCCATCCAGCCGCGCGTGACCGAGCCCTTGTCCTTCAGCTGCGGGATCACCGTCTTCACGGTATCCGCGGGTATCGCAAACGCGACGCCGACCGAGCCGCCGGAGGGCGAGAAGATCAGGCTGTTCACGCCGATCACCTCGCCATGCGTGTTGAAGCTCGGGCCGCCGGAATCGCCGCGGTTGATCCGAGCGTCGATCTGGACGAAATCTTCCGACGACCCCGTTTCCAGGTCGCGTGCACGCGCCGAGACGATCCCCGCGGTGACGGTGTTTCCGAGACCGAATGAATTGCCGGCCGCGAGCACCCAATCGCCGGTGCGCGGCGCTTGATCCGCGAGCTTGACATAGCTGAAGTCGGTCCGCCCATCGACCTTGAGCAGGGCCAGGTCGCTGACCGGATCCTTGCCCAGGACTTTCGCCTTGTAGACCTTGTTGTCGCTGGTGCGGACATCGGCGCGGTCGCTGCCGCCGAGGACGTGATTGTTCGTCACTGCGTAGCCGTCCGCCGAGATGAAGAAGCCCGAACCGATCGAGGTCATCTCACCCAACTTCGGCAGATTGCCTGGTCCGCGCCTGCCGGGATCCGGAACGGCCCTTCCCGGCGTGTCCTGATCGGGCGAGCCATCCGGCCCGAGAGAACCGCCGGGGGAGTCACCGGGAGACGAGTCGTCGTCATCCGCCGCTGCCGCCACCTTGGCGTTGACGCCAATCACGGCCGGCCCGACCTTCTCGGCAAGGTCGGCGAACTCGCCAGGACCACCATTGCCGTGATCCGCGCGCGAATTCACTGACTGTGCGTGGGCAAGACTTGCGCTCACAAGACTAGCGCCCACCAGCAACGCCGATGTGAAGGCGGCGGTGACGAGCGACGTGCGAAGGCAGACGAAGGCCGGATTTCTCTGATTCATCTTCCGCGTCCATGTTTGGGATCAGCCGATTGCTCCTGGATGAATTGCCGGCCGGACGCGACGATCAGTGAACCGTTCCCCGCAAGCACAGGGGCGCAATGCCGAGCGACGGACGGCAACGGATAGAGGCGCAGACCGTTCCATCGGCATCCGCCGTGGACGGGCGGCTCGCCATCTTTGCGCCGCTTTGCGCATCAAATCGCCGGGTTTTTGCTTGCTTTGGCCGCCTGTGCCTCTACGGTGCGCCCGCAACGACGGAGACGATCTCGACTATGGACGCCGCAATGAACTGCCCGAAATGCAATTCCGAGCATGCCTATCAGGACGGCGTTCTCTGGGTTTGCCCGGAATGTGCCCATGAGTGGAGCAGCGATGCGGCCGCGGCCGCCAAGACCGCCCAGCAAGCGGGCGTGCGCGACGCGCACGGCAACCCGCTGACGGACGGCGACAGCGTCATCGTGATCAAGGACCTCAAGGTCAAGGGCTCGTCGTCGGTGGTCAAGGGCGGCACCAAGGTCAGGAACATCCGCCTCACCGAGGGCAGCGACGGACACAACATCGCCTGCAAGATCGACGGCATCGGCGCGATGAATCTGAAATCGGAGTTCGTCAAGAAGGCCTAGCGTAGCCCAGCTTACGCATCCGCCAATGCTTTCGCCGGTGAGGCGGCAGCCTTCGCGATGTGCCGGTTCTTGTCGTCGACCAGCACGACCCGCGGATGAAATTTGCGCGCCTCGTCGGCGTCGAAGCTGGCATAGGCGACGATGATGACCTTGTCGCCGGCCATGGCAAGCCGTGCGGCCGCGCCGTTGAGGCCGATGGTGCCCGATCCCGCCGGCGCCTCGATCACGTAGGTCGAGAAGCGCGCGCCGGTGTCGACGTTATAGATGTCGACGCGTTCATTGATGAGGAAACCGGCGGCCTCGATCAAATTGCGGTCGATCGAAATCGATCCCTCGTAATGCAAGTCCGCTTCGGTGACGTGCGCGCGATGAATCTTGCCCTTCATCAAAGTCACTTGCATCGAGACCATCCCGTATCGTTGCGTCGGAATTTTCCGCGCCGCCAATAACGGCGCGCCGCCTCCGCGTCAACGTTGTCCGGGTGTACGCTCGCTTCGAGCGCAGTTCCGCGACGATGGGTTTGTCCTGAAATCGTCGACCGCGCCGGGCTGCAATGCTCCGCGCCACCGAAATCGGAGAATGAATGCGCTGCGGCGGAGCCTTTCCGGAGCAGGCTATTATTTGTGACCCGGTAGCGAACGCCCTACTCTCGCTTGCTCGCAATCTCGTTCGCCAAGACCACTATCACCTCGCCGTCGAGGATCGGCTTCGCGACCTCAAAGAAGCGCGCCACAGCCGGCGAATTGTTGTGCCGGTCCATCGCCGCCTGATCCAGGTATCGCTCATACGTCGAAAATATCCGCGGACTGTCGACATCCTGCGAGACGTAGTAGCCGACGGTGGACGGCTCGTTGGCGCGGACATGCTCGACGACGTCGAGCAACGCCTGACGCATCGCCGGCTCATGGCCCTTCTTCGCGCGGATGATCGCCGTGATTGCCAGCATGCACTCTCTCCGGAGGTTGGTAGCCCGTAGGACGGGTTTCGTGGAGTTTATCATCGGGCCGCGCGACGCGCGGCCCCGTTGGCTCGACCCATCCTACACGCTTTTGACTGGCTCACACCCGGCTCAACGCCTGCGCGATGTCGGCCACCAGGTCGGACGGATGCTCGATCCCGATCGAGAGCCGGATTGTCGAATCCAGCACGCCGATCCGCTTGCGGATGTTGGCTGGCACGCCGGAATGCGTCATGGTGGCCGGCAGGCTCGCGAGCGACTCGGTGCCGCCGAGGCTGACTGCGAGCTTGAAGATCTGCAGCGAGTTGAGGAATTTCTCCGCCGCCTGCTGCCCGCCGACGATGTCGAACGAGAAGGTCGAACCGGCGCCGCTGCTTTGGCTCGCGAACACGCGCCCCGCAGGCGACGCCGGATCGTGATGGCCGAGATAATGCACCTGCGCCACCTTGGGATGGTCGCGCAGATAGTCGGCGACGATCCGCGCGTTGCGGTCGGCCTTTTCCATGCGCAGGCTGAGCGTTTCCAGCGAACGGCTGATCATCCAGCAGGAATGCGGATCGAGCTGGGTGCCGATCGCGCCGCGCAGCGCCTTGATGTCCTTCATCAGCTTCTTCGAGCCGAGCGCCGCGCCCGCGATCAGGTCGGAATGGCCGCCGACATATTTCGTCAGCGAGTACAGCGAGAGATCGGCGCCGTGCTCGATCGGCCGCTGAAATACCGGCCCGAGCAGCGTGTTGTCGCAGGCGATGATCGGCGTATGGCCCTGTGCCTTGCCGATCGCATCGGCGATGCGCCGCGTCAGCGCGATATCGACCAGGCCGTTGGTCGGATTGGCCGGCGTCTCGATGAAGATCATCGCGACACGGCCCTTCTTCATCGCCTCGTCGGCAGCGGCGCGGATGACACTCTCGTCGAGGCCGTCGGCAAAGCCCACGGCGTGAATCGAGAAACCCGCCAGTGTCCTGGTGAACAGCGTCTCGGTGCCGCCATAGAGCGGCTGCGAATGCAGGATCACGTCGCCGGGCCGCGCGAAGGCCAGCACCGTGGTCGAGATCGCCGACATGCCGGAGGAGAACAGCGCGCAGCTCTCGGTGCGCTCATAGATCGCAAGCCGGTCCTCGACGATCTCGCTGTTCGGATGGTTGAAGCGCGAATAGACCAGCCCCGCCCCCATGCCCTCCGGAGGCTCGCGCCGGCCCGCGACAAAGTCGAAGAAGTCCTTGCCGTCCTCGGCGGTGCGGAACACGAAGGTCGAGGTCAGGAACACGGGCGGCTTGACGGCCCCCTCCGACAGCTGCGGATCGTAGCCGTAGTTCAGCATCTGGGTTTCCGGATGCAGCAGGTGATTGCCGATATGGGTTTTGGACGGAAACGGTTTTGTCATGGCCGGTCTCCTGTTCACGGGCCGCCGCGCTGGCGGCGATTCCCGGAATGATGGGACCAGCATACCCCAGCTTTATGCCATTCAGCCAAAGCACGGCATCAGACAGTTCTGGATAACGAACGGCCGGCGTGCGCCCTGCTCCGCCGGCCGTTCCGAATTTTCACGCAGCGGTGAAGACGCGGGCTACCAGCCGCGATCCACGTTGCGCACCTCGCCGGTCCGCGCGTCGACATCGACCTTCATCCAGCGGCCGAGGCGGTCACGCCCCTCGACCTCCCACTCGTCGCCGAGGAACTGGGTGTTGGACACCGTCACGATGCCGAGACCGGTCGCGACATCGAGCGCGGCCTCCATCGAGACCTGGCTGCCGGAATCGTAGGCCATCGCCGGCGTCGCTGCGCCGATCGCCAGGGCCGCGATCGCGGGAATAATGAAACTTCGCATGGCTCACTCCTCATGGAACAGGATGTTATGCCGCATAAAACGAGCGGCGCACCCATCAGTTCCGACAACAGGAGTGCGAAGCAGCGCGAAACTTCGGCAGTTGCGGCGATTTGGTGGCGGTTCCGGTTTCATCGACGCCCGCCGTTCGCCTTGCGCGCTCTCTTCTTCCACATTCGAAATCCGCCCTCGAATGCGTTGGCGTTGTCGCCGAACCTCACCTTGGGCGGCGGGTTGTCGACCTTGTCGGCATTGCCGCCGCCGAGCACGATGTACTCGGGCTCCAGCGCGGCGGACAGCCGCGCGATGACGTCGTCGACGCTCTTGCGCCATTTCTTCCGGCCGCGCCGCTCGAGACCCGCGGCGCCGACATAATCCTCGAACGTCGCGCCCTTGCGGTACGGCAAATGACCAAGCTCCATCGGCTCGTAAACACCGTCCACGATCATCGCCGAGCCGAGGCCGGTGCCGAGGCCGAGAAACAGCATCCGCCCGCCCTGATAGCTGCCGATCGCCTGCATCAGCGCATCGTTGACGACCCTGGTCGGGCGGCCGAACGCGTGGTGAAAATCGAAGCCGGCCCAGCCGCGGCCGAGATTGTGCGGCTCGGTCAGCGGACGGTTGTGAACGACGGGTCCCGGATAACCGACCGAGATCACATCATAGGACCAGTCCTTGGTGAGCAGCTTGACCTGCCGCACCATCTCGGTCGCGGACAGAGTTGGACCCGACTCGAATTCGCGCTTGATGCGCTCCTTGTCGGTCATGACCTTCACATGCGTGCCGCCGACGTCGATCGCCAGCACAGTGCGGCGCGACGCGGGCCCGTTCGTCTTCTTGCTGGTCTTGTTGCCTGCCTTCTTGGCCATCAATCCACTCTCCTATGCGCGCCGAGTGGAGCAGAGAAACGCATCGCGCACCACAGCGACGTTCTGCATCTGACTCCAATTTGTTCGCCAAGAACGAATCGGAATCGAACAAGTCAGGAGAGTCCAAACATTAAGAAGTCGTGTGCATCATCAACGGCGCGTAGCGATTGCGCTGCGGGGCGATGTGGGGCCGTGCGCTGTCCGCACAAATTCGGCCCGTCGGCCGGACTAATCCTTTGACACGAAATCCTTCAAGCGAAGCCGGCTCCGGTGATCCGCATGCGTTTCTTCGCCCGAGGGATTGAGGCCCCGAAAATAGGTCTTTTGCCACCGCTGCTGCGTTGCCCCCGATCCCGGGTCCTGCAAGTCGGTATTGAAGGCGTTGCGGCCTTCGGACCACAGTCTGTGCTCGCGCTCGATGTCGGGCGCCTTCGATAGTGGCAACGTCTCCGGCTCGATCCGCTCAAGACTGCCACGCTCAATCGGAAAAAGATGGCAATAGGGCTCCCCCCGCTCAAATCGTATCTTTGTGTTTGAACGCGTGAATCGCCAGTTCATCGTGAAGGTGTACGGTGACCAATCCGTCTCGATGACCCCGCTCAACGGCGCAATGGCGTCTTTCGGCCTGTTGATGGGTCCGGTGACAAAAAGGTCGAAACCAGGATCGGTGCGGAACAGGCACGGGACGTGGAAGGTCAATACACCATGTCCGAAGTGACTCACAGCCGGCGCGTCGGTGCCGAGATCAGCCTTGACCCGAATGGTCTCCTTATGATTGAGCCCGTCCCAACGAGCCGAGAAGCCTGACGGACAGAGCAGTTCCCAGCCATGGGCGTTTGCAATGTTGAGTGGCAGGCAGCGGTACGCATAGCGCTGGTCGGAAGCATCCATCCAATCGCGCTCGGGCGATGCAGGCCGGATGTGAACCGCATGGCCGTCCATCGTATAGGCAATGAGCTTTGGCATCACCCAGCCTTATCGCGAGAACCAGCTGCTGCCGCTGCTTGGCGGACCAGTCAACTTATAGCTCAACCCTACGCGAACAATGTTTTCAGTCAATTTCGCCGAGTGGTCCCAAGCGTACGCGCTGAGCCCACCGATGTTCTGCGGTGCCGGGGCCATCCGATCACCGAGATCGACATAGAGATATTCGAACTTGGCGGTCCAAGGGCCGCTCACGACGGCCTCCCAGCCGACGCCCGCCGTCCAGCCCGGCTTCACACGGGAGTCGGAGCCCGCAAATCGAAAGCCACTGAAGCCGGGAAAATCTGTTGCCGTCGAAAATGCATAATCCGCATAGGCGAGGCCCGCGGTCACGTACAGCATGTTCGATTGATTGGCCAGGATTCCCAGACGCCCACGGACCGTGCCGAGGTAATTCGAGCGAAAACTGTTCTCCCAGGTGGTTGATACGCCGGCCGCGAGCGGAAACGGCCCGCGCAGCTGGGACGATTGCAGATCTGTGTAGTTGATGTCGGTTTCTAGTCCGATGACCGTCTTGTCATACTGCACGTTGCAGGAAAGGCCGCCGCCGGCAGTCAGCCCTCCCGTGTTCCGGGTACTGATCGAGCCCGCCTGTTGAGCGGCGATTTCGGGAAGGACGCCGTTACGTTGCGCGAAATCGATGATGGCGCCATTTGGATCGGAAGAGAATTGCGCCTTGGCTGAACCATACCCCGCATTCACGCCGACACTGCAGCCAGTCCAGCTGAACGGGGCGACTGGCGGCGGCGCCTTGACCGGCATATAAGCGGCCAACGCCGAGTTCGTCTCGTCGAAGCGCATCCGGAAATGCGCTTTCGCCTCCCAGGCATCGATCCCGGGTGTGAAGAATGACAAATAGCCGCCCGATAGCCATAGTTCGGCTTGCGATCCAAGTTGGGCGCGAACGCCGCCACGCAGCTGTCCATGCCAGCGCGTGAGCCCAATGTCGGTGCCGTCGATCGTGGTAACGGTATCGACAAGCTGTTGCGTGTCGTATCGCAACGTTGCCTGGACGAACGGCTGCAGTAGGAAACGCTGGTCGACCACGAAATCTCGATTGACCTCCACAGAACCTTCGACGTGGCCCCAGCTGTAGGCTTGGCCGGGGATGGGAAATCCCTGGCCGCTTGTAACGCCCCCGACGTCGTCGTGAGCATGAAAAAACGTGAACCGGGGCACGACGCGCGCCCATGGCGTATCGACAATCTGGGTCAGGCTCGCCGATAGAAACACGCGGTCGACAGGCATATTGGCACCATGGCCGAAAACGTCGAAGGCACGATCAAGCCGTGCGTAACCGAGCCAGGCATCAAACAGTGTCGTCGGGCTGACGAACCATCCCAGGTAGGGTCCGCCGCCGATTCCCGACTGATAAATCGATGCATTCAGTCCGTCGTAGGTGACTTTGGTGCTTTCAGGATTGAACGCAAAGCCGGCAACGAGATCCGGGCTGACACGGTAGTCGAGCCCGTATGTGAGTTCAGACAGCGTGCCGTACGACGTGAGTCCGACGATGCGGTCGGTGAAATTGACCTGGCGCGGTGTTACCCAAGCATGCCAACCGTGGCCGATCGACGCATAGGAAGGATTGGTGGCGATGCTTGCGTACTGGTTGAACCCCGCAAGGATCGCGTCCGAGATGAAGTAGCTGCGCGCAAAGTCCGTCCCCAACGCGCGTGCGAGGTTCGCATGCGGCATTGGCGATGGCGGCGGAGGTGGTGGCGGCGCCGGTGGTGGTGGTGGCGGCGGTGGCCCCGGCGGAGGCGGTGGCGGTGGCGGCGGTGACGGTGGCACCGGAGTGGGTGGAGGTGGAGGCGGAGGCGGAGGTGGCCCCGGCGGCCCTGGTGGCGGTGGCGGCGGCGCTATCGAACAGACCTGGTCACGGAACGCATTGACATCGTTTGATATGGATTTTTCGCCGATCAGAGGTCCTAGGACGCTGCCCCAGGCCCTGAACTTCTCATGATCGTCGAACGATGGCGGAAACACCTCGGTTGCAGTGTCCGTTCGCAGATCGAGGAAGGTAGGTCCTCCGGTAAGCGTTCCGCTCTTGCTGAAGCGCCACATGAATCCAGTCTGCGGATCGCCCTGCACGCTGCTCGCATTGATGCAATAGTCATTGGTCGCGGAGCGATAGCCGTCGAAGCCCAGATGGATTCGGTCCGCGGCGACCGCGACGTTGCCGGAAACGAGCGACGCCGCGGTCCCCAATAAGAAGGGACGAACTCGCGTCTGCCAGTATCGCTCCGTCGGAGCGGAACATGCGTGCTGTCGGTTGGATCCTACCGAGGCTTCGGTTGGCATCGTTGATGGAATCAAGGCCGAACGAGTTCGCGGTGCATCCATCCGCGGTCTCCACAAATCGGCCCCACTGCACGCTAACGCTTGGGGATGAAATATTCAGTCACATAATTGCGGCGTGATGAATTGCTACCTGAAATAGTTTCCTGATGTTGCCGCGTGGCAACGATTCACTACAATTTCCACGATAGTTCCTCGCAACCTCGCGCGATCGGCGCCGAACTCTCCGCATCGTCGCGCAAGCTATGACATAAACTGCACCTTGCTCCCGTGGGCCGCACAACGATCGCGTTCGCGATCCGACTCCAGTTTGTTCGCGCAGAACGAATCGGAATCAGGAAAATCGGCGCGATCCAGATGTTAACAACGCACATACATCGACCGCATCCGAACAATCGATGTTGTATCATGATGGGATTATTGCTCTCGGCGTGCAACACCGCGGCGCATCTCAGGCACACTGCGTTCTCCCGCATCACTGATCGATCGATGAGTCGCACCACGGCCACGTTCCCGATCCGACTCCAGTTTGTTCGCGAGGAACGAATCGGAATCGAAAAATCGACGCAAAACGATACTTAACAAGAGGTTTGCGCGATTCGATGCCGCGGCGCTTCGTACGGCGGATGAGCGCAAGCGTAATCGGACATCCACCGACGACATCACCGCGTCGGGTTACTCCGCGCCCATTATCGGCCGCGCTTCGCGCGGACCGGTCGGGTCGCCCGCCCTGCACGCTGAGCGAGCCGCCAGCCTTTGAGGTGAAGCCAGAGCGCTTCGGCGACCGGTCCGTGCGAATGCTGGCGATGACGGACTGCCGCAAGCTTTTCCTCGCGGCCCGGAAAATTCGGTCCGGCGATGCTGATCAGCCTGCCGTCCCGCAGCTCGTCCTCGACCAGCCATGCGGGCAGATGGCCCCAGGCAAGACGATGCAGGATCAGCTCCTTCTTCATCATCTGGTCCGGCACGCTACACTGATGCGCACCTTCGATCAGGAAGAAGTTTTCCGGCGACGCTCGCCGCGCCGTGTCGCGGATGATGCACTGCGCGAAGGGGCGCATCTGCTCCGGTGTGACTTTCTTCGTCCACGCAAACGGCAGAAAGCCGGGAGCGACGACCGGCACCATGGTCGTGCGCGAGAGCCTGATCTGTTCGAAGCGCGGATCGGACGGCTCCGCGCGATGAAACACCAGATCGGCGTTATCATCGATCAGGCGCTCGAGCGGTCCGCCGACCGCCTCATATTCCAGGTGCAGGCGCGTGTTGGGATAGCGGGCAAAGAACGCCGAGAGCATCTGCAGCACCGGCGGCCGCGGACACAGGTCGCCGATGACGATGCGCAGGACGACTTCTTCTCCGCCTGCAAGCTGCTCCGCATAGCCCCGCAGCAGATCGAGCTCGCGCAGCGTCACCTGCGCGCGTGCGTGAAACGTCCGGCCGGCGTCCGTCAGCCCGATACGGTATCCGCTGCGATCGAACAGCGTAAGGCCGAGCTGCTGCTCGAGCCGGGCGACAGCCGCAAACACCGACGGGTGCGACCGGTTCAGCGCCGTGCCGGCGGCCTGAAAGCTTCCCTCGGTCGCGACAGCGTCAAAGCAGCGCAAATCGTGCAGCTTGATCCGATCCATTGTCCATAAAACCTACAGAGATTGATCAATCTTAGTAATTTTTCTTCGAAGGCGCGAGTCCTAGCCTGGGTCGACGCGAAGCCTGCCGGCTTCCACCAGCACAAGGGACTGACGAGATGAGCGGCGATCGACACTTCACCACGGCGGATGGCTGCCGGATTGCGTACCGCATCGACGGTCCCGACGATCGGCCGGTGCTCGCGCTGTCGAACTCGATCGCCACCAACCTGCACATGTGGGATCGTTCGATGCCGGCCCTCAGCCGGTCGTTTCGGGTGCTCCGCTACGACACCCGCGGTCACGGCGGTTCGGACGCGCCCACGGGCGCCTACTCGATCGACCGGCTCGGCCGCGACGTGGTCGAACTGCTCGACGCCCTCGGCATCGATCGCGCACATTTCCTCGGTCTGTCGCTCGGCGGGTTCGTCGGGCAATGGCTCGGCATCTTCGCGCCTGACCGCATCGACCGCCTGATCCTCTCGAACACCTCGCCCTATCTGGCGTCCGAACTGGCGTTCGACGAGCAGATCCGCGCGGTGCTTGCGGCCAAGGACATGAATGGAATCGCAGACGGGTTCATGCGCAACTGGTTTCCGGCGACGATGCTGGCCGCGCCGAACGAGGTCGTCGACGAATTCCGCAACATGGTGCTGACCACGCCGCCGCGCGGTCTCGCCGGATGTTACGCCGCACTGCGCGACGTCGATCTCCGCCGCGCCATCTCGCTGATTGCGGCGCCGACCCTCGTCATCGGCGGCGAGAGCGACACGGTCACGCGGGCCAGCCACAGCGCTGATATCGCCGCGACAATCACCGATGCCAAGCTCGTCCTGCTGCCCGGCGTTCACATCCTCAACATCGAGCAGCCGGATCGATTCAACAGCGAGGTCGTGAGCTTCCTGGCGCTCTCCACCACATGACTGCGTAGCCCGGATGAGCGAAGCGACATCCGGGACCGCTCCAAGAGTACGTGATCAGGCCCGCATATCGCTTCGCTCGTGCGGGCTACATGGATCACGCACCACATGTTCCCCATTCGACTCCATTTTGTTCGCAAAGAACGAATCGGAATCGAGCAAATCGGCGCGAAGCGATTCTTAACAACAGGTTTGCGGATTCGATGGCGATCGGCTCTGTGGAGCGGATTAGCGCAAGCGTAATCCGCCCTCTGCCGCGTTGAGACAGCGCCGGGTTACACGGAGCTGACCCTCCCTGCGCACCGTCCAACGTCGTATTCAAGCTCCGGCCGCAGCGCGCGCATCTTCTCCGCCAGCCTTTGGCTTGCCGTCTCCTCCGCGCGCGCGAGGCGATTGACCAGCGCGACATAATCCGCATCGCTCTTGTGCTGGTTCAGCTTTGACTGGCCCTCGATCTCGTCGACGACGATGTCGATCACCCTGATCCCCGCCAGCATCGCTTCGCGCTTGCCGGGCTCCATCTGCGTCAGGTCCCAGGGCTGCTTTTGCAGCCGCGCCTCGGAGACCGCGAGCAGCGCGTCGCCATGGCCGCGGTTCTCGCCGTGATCGCGCAGATGCGCGACGCCGGACAAATGCACCGCCTCGTAGAGCCAGGTCGAAACGTTGTCGGGTGAGACATACCAGTCGTTCGAGATGTAGGTGTCATCGCCGGAGACGATCAGGAGGAAGCGCCTGACACCGTCGGCGAGCTCGACCAGCGGATTCTTCGCGGTGAGATGGATCTGCACGATCACGCGCTCGTCGCGCCGCTCGATCACGAACGGCACGTGGGACGCGCGCGGGCCGCGTGCATCGGCGGCGACGATGGCGCCGAAGCTGCGCGCGGCCGCAAAGGCGAGCGCGCGGTCTTGCTCAATGCGAAACTGGGGACGGAGGATGTGCATGGCGGCGGCGCTCGCGAGCTGGAGGGAGACGACCCAGCAAGGCTAGCGCAACTTTCGCCGGAGATCACCGCCATGCACGATCCGGCTCAGCAGATCATGGCATTGTCGCCGTGATCGCAGACACCGCCGGGCTGGTCGCGCGGCAGCGCCTCGGACTCGCCGAAATGCGGCACCGCCATGCGCGGCGGACCGCCGCTCCAGCGGCCGGCGGCGGCATGGCTCTTCGCGAGTGCGGATGGGCCCGCCGCCGGCACTCCGTGTGCCGTGGCCGACGCCGTCAGCATGGCGAGCGCGGTCAGCGCGGCCGCAATCTGTTTGATCCTGGACATCAGTTGCTCCTGTTGGATTCGGCGCGCCGGCGCATTGTTCGCCGCCCGCCGATCGGTTCGCGCTCACATCATGATCGATCGCTCTGCCGTCTTGTTCCGACGCCATGAGGCAAGCGTTTGGATGCAAGACAGTCCACCCGTGCATCTTCTTCCACGTCGATCCGACACGATCGGTTGATCGCAGCGTGACAGACGAGGTCCCGACGCGAACCGGCAAGACAAACCCGGCTGCGCCGCCTGCGACAAAACAGCCCCACGGGCAACTCAGCAAAACCTGTCGATATCAGAATAAGAAAATATTCCGCTTACTGCCCTTTGCTCGCGGCCCATGGGTGCGATCAGACAAAACATGTCGCGAGAATGCGGATGTATGACTCGCAGCGCACCACACGTTCGATGTCGTCCCGGCGAATGGAGAAAGATGCGCGCGCCGACTCCATCACCGTCATGCCGGCAGTAAAGGCGAGGGCTTTGCCCAGGAATGATCGAGCTTAGCAATGCCGCGGAATCCCAATCCGCCGTTGAACTGACGGCAACTGGCAGGTTACGCTGTCTCCACGCTCACGCCCTCCCGCTGGAAGGATTCCCCATGAACGGCAATCGATATTATGGCGTCCGCGTCGAGGGCGCGAAATACGGCGTGGGGTTCGGCTCGGCGCTGGCGATCGCGATCTCCTACACCAAGAACCATTCGATCCTGTGGGCCATCATCCACGGTATCCTGGGCTGGCTCTACGTCATCTACGCCGCACTGTTCGGGTGATGCGCACAAGATGACGATCATCTCAATCCAGTCACAGGTCGCCTGGGGCCATGTCGGCAACAGCGCCGCCAGCTTTCCGATCCAGCTGCACGGCATCGATGTCGTCGCCGTGCCGACCACGCTGCTCAGCAATCGGCCGGGCTATCCGACCATCCGCGGCCGGGTGCTCGACGTGCAGCTGGTCGCTGACCTGCTGCGCGGCATCGAGGAGCGCGGCGCGGTCGAGGCCGCGCGGCTGATCCTGTCGGGCTATCTCGGCTCGGCCGACATCGCGATGGACGTGGCCGACTTCGTCGAGCGCGCGAAGGCGACGAACCCGGCCCTGCTCTATTGCTGCGATCCCGTGCTCGGCGACCGCGACCGCGGCATGTTCGTGCGATCGGACATTCCGCCGCTGGTGCGCGACCAGCTCTGCCCGCTCGCCGACATCATCACGCCCAACCATTTCGAGTTCGAATTCCTCTGCGGCGCGCGCGTGACGACGATCGATGACGTCGTCGCGCAGGCGAGCGCGCTGATGGCGCGGGGACCTGCGACCGTCGTCATCACCAGCGCCGAGCTGGCCGGCACGCCGCACAGCGAGATCGAGACGCTGGCGATCGAGCGCACTCAATCCGACAAGACTTGCGCCTGGCGCGTGCGCACGCCGCGGGTTCCGATCAGCCCGTCCGGCACCGGAGACCTGTTCGCCGCGCTGTTCGTCGCCGCCCGCGCGCGCGGCCTTGCGACGCCGGATGCGCTCAGCCACGCTGCGTCAGGCATCCACGGCGTGCTGGAGCGCACGGCGCAGAGCGGGACCGAGGAAATGCGCATTGTCGAAAGCGCCGGCGTGATGCTTGATCCGAAGCCGCGCTTCGCGGCGGTTACCATCGCCGCATCCTGACATCCGGGACAGGTCTTCATGATCGACATCACCACCCTCCTCACCTACGCCGCCGTCGTGCTCGGCCTGTTCCTGATCCCCGGGCCGGCGGTGCTGCTGGTGCTCGCGCGTTCGGTCACCGGCGGAGCGCGCGTCGGCGTCGCGACCGGGTTCGGGATCGCGCTCGGCGATCTCGTCCACACCGCGATGGCGACATTCGGCCTCTCGGCCGTGCTGATGACCTCGGCGCTGGCGTTCTCGGTCGTGAAATATGCCGGCGTGATCTACCTGATCGTGCTCGGCGTCCGCGCCCTGTTGGAGAAGAACGACGAGCTGGATTTGCCGGCGGCGCAGCCGGTCGATCCGCGGCGTGCGTTCCGGCAGGCGATCTGGGCGGAAATGCTCAATCCGAAGACCGCGCTGTTCTTCCTCGCCTTCCTGCCGCAGTTCGTGCACCCCGGCCACGGCTCGGCGGTGGCGCAGTTCGCGACCCTCGGCCTGATCTTCGTCGTGATGAGCGCGGTCTACACCTCGCTGCTGGCGCTCGCCGCCGGCCAGATCAGCCCGTGGATCAGTCGGCATCGCCGCATCGGGCAGTGGCAGGGCCGCGTGGTCGGCACGATCTATATCGCGCTCGGTGTCCGCCTTGCGTTCCAGGAGCGCTGATGTCCCCGCTCAAGCCGCAGGCCAGCTACGACGACTTCGCCCGCCTCGATATCCGGATCGGCGAGGTCGTCGAGGTGCAGCCGTTTCCCCGCGCCCGCAATCCGTCCTACAAGGTCGGCGTCGATGTCGGCGCCGGGCGAATCATGTGGTCGAGCGCACAGATCACGAATTACGAGCCGGCGGCGCTGGTCGGCTCGCTGGTCGTGTGCATCTGCAATCTCGGGCCGAAGAACATCGCAGGTTTCACCTCGGAACTCCTGATCCTCGGCGCCAAGGACGCCAGCGGCGAGGTGATCGTGCTCGGCCCGCGCAGCGAGGTTGCGATCGGCGAGCCGATCTTCTGACGTCGGGCTGATCACGGCCGCGTGATTCAAATCGTCTGGATTCCCCGTAGTTTACCGATGGGGGATCACCCGGATTCTCCGTGCCCGCGCGCGCTGCTATTGCAACGCGCGAGAATCGCTTCGGCATGGGAATCGGAAGAATGTCCGCAGTTTTCTTTCACTGCTCCGACGACAAGCACGTCATCCTGGATCGCACCGGCGCCGCGATGGATCTGGCGGAGGCGCGCGTGTATGCGGAGCAATTGGCGCGCAGCTTTGTCATGACACCGAGCGTGGAGGACTGGCGCAACTGGGCAGTCCACGTCACCGACGACATCGGAACCGAGATCTTCGAGCTGCCGTTCACCGCCATCCTCGGCGAGCTGCACTGAGGGCATGCCATGAATGCGATGGAACTTGCCCTGCAGCCGTTGCGACGCCGCCTCGCCCGCCTCATCGCGCGCTGCGTCGCGCTGATCGATGGCGTCATCAATCCCTATCGCCCCGAATTGTACTACATGCGCGGACCAGGCCCGAAATGCCGCGCCCGGCGGCAAGCCGCACTGCGCGACTAGCTTCGCGGCATCCACAGCGAGAAAAGGCCGGCGGGCGTTACGCCACCGGCCTTCTCCTGCAGCTGCCGGTTCCCGGAGTCCGGTTCCGCTGCGATTCCACTTGGTCCTGAGCTTGCGACGACTGTTTTAATCAAATCTTAACGGCATGGCGGTGAGCTGGTTCAAAGGACTCCTTCGCCGTGCGGCGTGGCTTGTTCGTTCGTCGTGCTTGATGCGCTGCACATCGTTTTTGCGCCGATCGCACGTTGATTGTGCGCCACGCATCTTAGGGAATGCTCGACTCAGTGTTACCCTGTGATGCAAACCGAAACGGAGACTTCGGAATGCCGTACTACACCTTCGATCTCGTGGTGGGGGACGAGTTCCGCAATCAAGGAACCATCATCCTCGAAGACATCAGCCTCGCCTCCGACCGCGCCGACCAGCTCGCCAACGAGCTGTCGCAGGTCAAGCCGGAGCTGAAGGCGCGCGGCTGCGCGGTTCGCGTCACCGACATCGACCGGCGCGAGCTCTACCGCACGCCGCTCGATCCCGTGCCGCGGTGGCGCCGGGCGGGCTAGCGTCCGCAGGTTAGGGTTGCGGCGATCGCGCTCGCGCGGTCCCAGTGTCGTTGCGCGACGGCGGGGTCGCCTAGCCCGCCCGCCGTCAGCTCTGATGCGGTCCGCGCATCATCTTCAGCGCGTCCTCGATATGGCGCCAGTCGCGCGCGTCGTCGGTCTCGCCCTTGCTCTCGCAAGCCACGGCGTTCTGCGCGGCCTGGGCGATCGCCTCCGGACCGTGCTTCAACAGCATCTGCCGCGCGATGGTGTGGATTTGCATCTCGGCTAACATGGCGCTCTCCTCGGCTGTCGACTGCTGACATCAGAAACCACTGAGCGCCGCGTCTGGTTCCAGCAGCGCGCCGGGCGCGACACAATCAGCGGTTCCCACACGGTGCGGCGGCGGTTACAGAAAGAGCCATGGCGCAGAACATCTACGACGATCCCGGCTTCTTCGCCGGCTACAGCCAGCTGCCGCGGCAGGTCCGCGGACTGCTCGGCGCGCCCGAATGGCCGGCGATCCGCGCCATGCTGCCCGATGTCGCGGGCAAGCGCGTGGTCGATCTCGGCTGCGGCTTCGGCTGGGTATCGCGCTGGATGCGCAAGCAAGGCGCATCCGACGTGCTCGGCATCGACCTCTCGCAGAACATGATCGCCCGCGCCGCGGCCATGACGCAGGATGCGGCGATCACCTACGAGATCGCCGACCTCGAGACGCTCGAGCTGCCGAAATCGACATTCGATCTCGCCTACTCCGCCCTCGCCTTCCACTACATCAGGGATTTCGATCGCCTGGCGCGCATGCTGTATCGCGCGCTGGTCCCGGAGGGGCATCTGGTCTTCACCGTCGAGCATCCGGTCTACATGGCGGCCGTCCATCCGGACTGGGGGCAGGACGTAGACGGCCACAAGACCTGGCCGGTCAACCGCTACTTCATCGAAGGCGAACGCCGGACCGACTGGTATGTGAAGGGCGTGCTGAAATATCACCGCACCATCGGCACCACGCTCAACGTGTTGATCGGCGCCGGCTTCACGCTGCGCCATGTCGAGGAGTTCTGCCCGACGCGGGAGCAGGTCAAGGCCGCGCCCGAACTGGCCGACGAGCTCGAACGGCCGATGATGCTGCTTGTGTCAGCGCAACGCTAAAGCATGATCCGGAAAAGTGCGAAGCGATTTTCCGAGGAGATCATGCTCTAACTGAAGAGCTAAAGCGCGATGAAGCTTCAACCCGAACTCATCGCGCTTTGGCGTCAAGCCGCGAGCAGCTTGTCGAACTCGTCGGGCGGGTATGATTTCCCGTCCTTGTCGGTGATCACCACCTGCCACCCTTCGCTCGCCCAGACCTTGGCCTTGGCGATGATGATGAAGGTGCTCTCGCGCTCGATCCTGACCGTTTCGTTCTCGCGTTCTGCGATCATCTTGTAGGCCAACGCTTGTCCCTCGCCGACTTGGTCCATCCGGCGTTTGTTGGCAGCGGCTTTGGGCCGGATTTCGCTGGGACTGTGACAATTTGGTGGAACCGCCGGCACAGGATCCGCCAGCGCGCAACGTTCGGTCGTGCCTATGCGAGCTTTCCCATCAAGGTCGGCATATCCAGAGGTCACGGTGTCGCGAAACGCCGATTCCACGCAGGTCCAGGTCGTCACGAACGTGCGCAGGTCGCGCCAGGTACCGCTCGCGACCACGCGCATCAGGTCGGGCTGGTATTCGTGATGCAGCTTGTTGCCGGTCATCGTCGTGGTGCCCTCGCGCGGCGCATCGAGACCGACCTCGATCCGGTGCGTGCCTCTGCCGTCATCGAGCGTGCGAAGCCGTCAGTTTCTTGATTGTTGTTTGGCATGGCCGCCCTCCAAAGCAGGACGGAGGTTATGGCGCCGGCTCGCCCTGTCGACGCATGCGGCGCGCATGGCGGCCACAAGAAAAACCCCGCCCTGGAGGGACACCAAGGCGGGGAAGGTTCATTGGGTAGAAATCCACGCGCCTGGAAATGGAGAGCGCGGGGAAGTAGCGGCAACAATTCTATTTGCCGCCGTCATTCGGACAACAGGATTAAAGCGCGCGCAACGCCGGGACTTTTTCCCGATCGAGCTGGCAAAAATCCCGAACCTGGCTTGCGCCACGCTATTTACTGCACCACGTCGAGCCTGACATTCGTGATGCCCTTGCCGATCATGCCGAGCGATTGCGCCGCAGAATGCGAGACGTCGACGATGCGCCCGGGGACGTAGGGTCCGCGGTCATTGACGCGCACGGTGACCGAACGACCGCTCTTGACGTCGGTCACGCGCAGCTTGGTGCCGAATGGCAATGTCGGATGCGCGGCGGTCAACTCGCGCCCGTCGAACTTCTCGCCGCTCGCGGTCGGCTGCTCCTCGCTGTAGAAGCTCGCGACGCCCTGCGACGCAATCTTGGTGTGGCCGGTCCTGCGCGAGGCATACGGCGTATGCTTGCGCGCCGTGGCGACACGTGTGCGTGTCGCAGATGACGCAGCCCGCGTCGGCTCGATCGACGCAGGCCGGCTCGCTAGCGCCTGTGAGCGCTGGCTGACAACGGAGGACTGCGCGCACGCCGCGAGCGACGCCGCGCCGATCATCACGGCGAGCAGCCGGAGCGGCTTTCGGGCATGCGCAAACAGGATCGGGGCCGCAGCACCATGCGCGCTGCATTTGACGCCGACGTACGAGTTGACTGCATCGTCGCGTGACATGTTGCACCCCCAACTTGCGCCCCCAGCCCAAGCCGAAAATCCAACGGCCTATCAGCCGAATCCAATCGGGGCGGAACGGTGGCGGAGCGCGGTCAGACCTGCCGCACGCGATGCGATTTCCCCTCGGATGTGGTGGATGCGCCACACAACCCGGACGCTTCACCCGGAAATACCGGCTTGAAGCGCCGCACTCGGGCCGTGGATGGCCACGCCCCCTCGCCCCCGGGTTTCGGTTCCCCAAACTCCCCAACCTCTCCACCCTCTCGCCTTGCTTTGGTCAAACCGGGCTGGAGTCGTGGGGACAGGGTCAGGGGTCAATACAGAGCGTAAATTTGCCGGCCGCCCATTTGCGGTTGACCTTGGAATGAAACGGGGACCGCCATGCAATCGACACTGAAAGACGCAGATCCACACGATATTTTCGCGATCGAACCGAGCTTCGCTCCGGTACGCCCGGACAACGCCGCCGCGCCTGCCGGAAGGACAGCGCCGGGGCAGCGCGAGCCCTATTTCGGCTCGAGCCTCGCGCCTTCGTCCACACCCCCGGTCGCGGCCGTCGCTTCGGTGCCGCCGGTCACGCCAATGTCAGTGGCGGCCGAGCCGGCCTATAGCGCGCCAAGCCATGACGGCCGACTGGACGACATCAGATTGGACCGCGCGCCGCGCCCCACCAGCAAATGGGCGATCCGCGCCTTCTGGTTCTGCTTCGCGATCGCTGGCGCCATGGGCACCGCGGCGTGGCAGCACTACGGCGATCGCGCCAAGCAGATCGCCGCCGAGTGGGCGCCTCAGATCGCTGCACTGACTTCGCTGATCCCAGGCAAGGCAGCCTCCGCCTCGGATCAGGTGAGTGCGCCGCCAGCACCGGCGGCGACAACCGATCAGGCGGCAGCTGAAGCTGCACCGGCCACTCCGCCACAGGACGTCGCCACGGCCGTGCCCGCCACGGCCGCGCCGGCGCCCGCCCCTGCCGCGGCACCGGCTGCCGCAGGAGCGCCGGTTGCGCCCGCTACCGCGGCGGCACCAGCCGCAGCGGCACCCGACCAGACGCAATTGCTGCAATCGATGGCGCGCGATCTCGCGTCGATGGGACAGCAGATCGAGCAGTTGAAGACCAGCATCGATCAGCTCAAGGCCGGCCAGGATCAGTTGGCACAGCCCGTCGCGAAGACGACCGAGACCAGGGCCGTCGAGCCGCGGCCGGTCGCTCCGCCGCGCCCGCGCGCCGCGGTCACGCCGCAGGCGGCGCCGCATGCCGCCGTTGCGCCGCCACCGGTGCGCCGGCCGGCGCAGGCCTATATCCCGCCGCCTCCACCGCCTGCATCAGCAACACCGCTGCCGGCTCCCGCCGCCGCCCCGCAGGCGGTTGCGGCACCGCGGCCGGTGCAGCAGCAGTCCTCGGTTGTTGACGCGGATGATGGCGGCCCGGTGGTTCGGCCGCCGATGCCGCTGCGCTGAGCCTGACCGACCTTTAAAAAAGCTTGCGGCCGATCGCGATGACGCGATCGGCCGCAATACACTTTGTATTCGAATTACGCGCTCTGTCCCGGCGGCAGAACGACAACGGTCGCGCCCGGCTTGACCCGCTGATAAAGGTCGATCACGTCGCCATTGGTCATGCGAATGCAGCCCGACGAGATCGCCTGCCCGATATATTCGGGCTGGTTGGTGCCATGGATGCGATACAGCGTGTCCTTGTTGCCCTGGTAGAGGTAGATGCCGCGGGCGCCGAGCGGATTGGCCGGTCCACCGGCGACACGCTTCGGATACGGCCCGAGCCGCTCCTGGATATCCTGGGTCGGAACCCAATCCGGCCATTCGGCCAGGCGGCCGACGGTGGCGACGCCGGAGAAGGCCATCGCCTCCTCGCCGACGGCGACGCCGTAACGGATCGCCTTGCCGCCGGGCAGCACGTAATAGAGGTAGCGCGCGTCGGTATCGACCAGGATCGAGCCCGGCTGCTCCCGACGGGTGTACTCGACAATGTGCCGCTGGAACTGCTGCGGGATCTTGGCATCCGCATAGGGCGGATGCGCCAGCAATTGCCGATCGCGCGACGTCATCGCGACATCCGTCGCCGGCGACAGCGTCGCCTGCATGCAGCCGCCAAGCGCAAGCGATCCCACCAGCACCGCAGCAAGCCCCAACTTTGACACGATCATTCTCCCCTGCGTCAACTTGTGCCACATGCTGCCGAAATCGTGCTCAAATCGTGGCAACGAGGTTGGAACACGTCTGTTTGATCGGTTCTTTCCGTGAGTGTGTCCTGGCGGTTGCACTCGGTTCCCTTGGACGCTAGCCTCACAAAAAACGTCCAAAACCTCCGGAGGAAATTCATGCGTTACGCCCTGCTGATCGGCGGCCTGATTGTCGCAGCAACCCCTGCCCATGCCGATCCGCGCGCGGCCTATGTCACGATGGTGCTGCAGGCCTTTGCCGCCAAGGTCGAGTGCCCCGGCACCGATCTGGTTTATCAGGACCTCGTGCAGCGGGCGCAGGACATGCATCTGCCCGACGGCACCACCGAGAAGGTGCGCAAGGCGATCGCCTTCATGCATACCGGTGGCAAGATGGGCGAGAAGCAGGCCGACGACCTGATGACGGAAGTCGCGATCGCAACCCAGACCACCGACCTCGATCAGCGCCGCGCCGGCAGCATGACGACCTGGTGCCAGGACCAGAAGACGCGGCTCGCGGGCTACATCAGGACGAAGGAATAGAAAGCGTTTTCGAGCGAAGCCTGTCCCGCACTTGATGCGGGATGGGCACCGGTTCGCGTGAAGAAAACACGTCGAACGAGAATCCTCAATCGAGCTCCGGCGGCGCGAACCAGTTGGTCAGCGACAGGCCGCCATCGACCACGATCGACGCCCCGGTGACGTAACCGGAGAGCTTGTGCGAGAGCACGGCAAGCGCCATCGGCGCAAGATCGTCCGCCTGGCCAAGCCGTCCGAGCGGAATATGCTTTGCCAGCGCGGGATCGGCGACGAAGCCGCCGGCCGCGATCGCGCCGGGCACCAGCGCATTGACGCGGATGCCATAGCGGCCCCAGCTCTTGGCAAGCTCCTTCACCAGCATCGCCATGCCGGCCTTCGCGGTCGAGTAATGCGGCAGGTTGCGTGGCGTGCCGGCATGCAGCGAGGTGAGCAGCAGGAACGAGCCCGGCGTCTTCGCCGCGATCAGCCTGCGCGCCAGTTCGCGCGACAAATGAAAGCCGGCATCGAGATTGACCGCATGCATCTGCCGCCAGATCTCTTGATCGACGGCCATCGCATGATCGGCTTCGCGGCGCGGCGGCGAAGCACTGTGGACGAAATGGGTCACCTGCCCGAGCGAGGCTTGCGCATGCGCCAACAGGGCGTCGCACGCCGCGTGCTGCGCGAGATCGCCGGCCCACGCGACCGCGAGTTCGGGACGCGGCGCGGCCTTGATCGCCGCCAGAACCCTGTCCTCATACAGATCGGCAAACACCGTCCGCACACCTTCGCCGACCAGCGCCTGCGCAATGGCGCGGCCGATGCCGTTGCCCGCGCCGGTGACCAGGGCTGTCTCGCGTGCGGGATCGAACGGCGATGTGAAGAGGCTCATGATCGCGAAACTCCCGGGATTGGCAGACCTGCGCTCAGTAGGGCGGCGCCTTGCGCGCCCGCTGTGCCTTGGCGGCTTCGATCCACCAGGAAAAATCCTCGGCAAAGCGCGGAAAGGCGCGTTCGAGCGCCTTGCCGCCCTCGCCGATCGGCTTGCCCTCGGCCGACAGCGTCTGCGCGATCGGCCCCGCACCGATCGTGCTCGATACCACCACCATGCCCATCTCGGACAGCGTACCGTGCCAGGCGGTCGCGGCACGCACGCCGGCGAACCGCCCGGCCGAATAGCTTGCGATCGCCGCGGGACGCCAGAACCATTCCTCGAGGAAATGGTCGGTCAGGTTCTTCAGCCCGGGCTGAATGCCCCAATTGTATTCGCCGGTGACGAACAGGAAGCCGTCGGCGTCGCGGATTTTTCCGGCGAGCGTTTCGAGCACGGCCGGCGCCTGCCCCTTGGGATGTTCCTTGTACATCCGGTCGAGCATCGGCAGGCCGACCTCCTTGGCATCGATCAACTCGACATCGTTGCCGCGGGCACGAAGACCGTCGACGACGAAGTGTGCCAGCCGGATGCCCATGCGATTCGAGCGGTAGGAGCCGTAGAACACGAGAATGCGGTGGGTCATGACAAGCCGATCCTAGCACGCTGCGGCAACAGCGTCCTGCGGTGCGGCGCGCGGCCAGCCGCCTCGCGCAAGTGTTAACCGGCATTCCGGCTCGCTTCGCCGGCATTAAGCAATTCGTCGCAGGCCCTTCGCCGTGGCCAAAAATCGCCAGATTTGTTTTCTGGATATGTTTTCGCTTCGAGAAGGAGGAACCGACATGCGGATCGCAAAGCTGGTTTTCGCAGGCTCGCTCGCAGCCATCGCCGCCGTTGCCACGCCCGCGCTGGGCAAGAGTACCGAGCGGCAGAAGGCCGACGACAAATCCACGACCACCACTTCGTCCGGCTGCCAGGCCTATCAGCAGGCCGCCGATGGCACCTGGAACCAGCTCCCCTGCGGCGAAGCGGGCTCGAACGGCGCCACCCAGCACCGCCCCGCGGCCAAGGGTGCTGACGACGACGAGCACTGACGTGTCACGCCCTGCCGCCACGCGCGGCCGGGCGACGCGGCGCCTTCGACTTTCGGACCAAACGGCCGGGGCCGTTGCGGCGGCTCCCGCATCATAAACCCAAGCTTAATGCACGCCCGCTACGGTTGAGGCCTCCCCTCTCTCGTCAAGAATGGCGCGCATCCCATGAAAATCGGTACTCTCCTGACGGCCGCGATCGTCTCATTGTCCGCGGTCGGCGGCGGACTGGCGGCCTATGTCGCGGTGACCAAGTACCAGACCATGGACAAGGTCTCGACCGCGCAGAGCCGGCTCGAAATCGTCCGCGCCGTCGGCGACATCCCGCGCTACATGAACTCCGAACGCGGCATGTCCACCAACCTCTTGTTCAGCACCGGTGCGATCGACCAGAAGCAGATCACCGATCTCGACAAGCTGCGCAAGCTGACCGACGGCGCGCTCGCCAAGGTCAATCAGGTCCGCGCCACGCTGCCCGGCTCGCTCGACGACGGCGAAGCGGTTGCGAGCGCGATCGATGCGCTGAAGGCCAAGTTCGCCGCGCTCCGCGACGCGATCGAGAAGGCGATCGCAGGTCCGGTCGATGCCCGCCGTCCGGCGGCAACCAAGATCGTCGCCGACAACTCCGTCTTCAACGCCGGCGTCACCGTGCTGCTCGACGAGCAGGTGCGCCGCCTCGCCGGCCTTGACGGCAACGCCTACCGCCAGGCCAGCTACGCCAATGTCGCCTGGACGCTGCGCGACACCGGCGGCCTCAATGCCAGCCTGCACAAGGCGCTGGTCGGCGCCAAGCGCGTCGCGACCGAACAGGAAAAGCTGGAGCTGTTCCGCAGCACCGGCCGCACCGAGCAGATCCTCTCGACGCTGCAGGAGTTGCGCAACAATCCGGCGACATCAGCCAATGTCCTGACGGCGCTGGGCAAGATGCAGGCCGACTACGTCGAGCGTTTCGGCAAGGCGCTGAAGCTCGCCAAGGAAGGCGCGATCTCCGGCAAGTATGAGCAAGACGTCGAGACCTATTACGCCGAATCCCAGATCGGCCTCGCCTCCATCATCACCGTGCGCGACGCATTCTACGAGAATGCCGAGCAAGGCCTTGCGGGCGCCTATTCGTCGGCGCGCTTCAGCTTCGTGGTGGCGCTGATCGGGCTGCTCGCGGTCGTTGCCGTCAGTGCCGGCCTGATCGTCATGGTCCGCCGCCGCATCCTCAACCCGATCGCGGCCCTCACCGGCCGGATGTCGCGTCTTGCCGCGGGCGAAGTTGCCGAGACGATCCCGGGCGCCGCGCGCAAGGACGAGATCGGCGCGATGGCCGCCGCCGTGCAGGTGTTCAAGGACAACAAGATCGAAGCCGATCGCCTCGCTGCCGAGAAGGAAGCCGAGAACGACGTCAAGATGCGCCGCGCCCGCGTGCTCGACGATCTGACCCGCGCCTTCGAAGCCAAGGTCACCGAGCTGGTCGGCGGATTGTCCGCGGCATCCTCGGTGATGGAGGACACGGCGCAATCGATGTCGGCCACCGCCGCCGCCACCAACCGCCAAGCCGCAATCGTCGCCGCGGCGTCCGATCAGACCTCGACCAACGTGCAGACGGTGGCGAGCGCCACCGAGGAGCTGACCTCCTCGATTTCGGAGATCGCCCGCCAGGTCGCGACCTCGACCGAGATCGCCGCGCGCGCGGTCGATCATGCCCGGCGTACCGGCGACACCGCGCGCTCGCTGGCCGAGGGCGCGCAGAAGATCGGCGACGTCGTGACGCTGATCCAGAGCATCGCGGCACAGACCAATCTGCTCGCGCTCAACGCCACCATCGAGGCGGCCCGCGCCGGCGAGGCCGGCCGCGGCTTTGCCGTGGTCGCGTCCGAGGTGAAGTCGCTGGCCGGCCAGACCGCGAAGGCAACCACGGAGATCTCCGAACAGATCACCGCGATCCAGACCGCGAGCGACGAGACCGTGACGGCGATCCGGAGCGTCATCGACGTCATCACCGAGATCGACCAGATCGGCACCGCGATTGCCGCCGCGATCGAGGAACAGGGCTCGGCGACCAAGGAGATCTCGCGCAGTGTTCAGGAAGCCGCGCGCGGCACCCAGGAGGTCAATTCCAACATCTCCGGCGTGCAGCGCGCCGCCGACGACACCGGCGGCGCCGCGAACCAGGTGCTGGGCGCGGCCGAACAGCTCTCGACGCAGTCCAAGGACCTCGCCGGCCAGGTCAACCGCTTCCTGTCCGACGTGCGGGCGGCGTAACCGAGAGCACGTGGCGACCACGTGGCAGGTTTTCTCCTCGTCATTGCGAGGAGCGCCAGCGACGAAGCAATCCATGTCTCCACTGCGGCACGATGGATTGCTTCGCTTGCGCTCGCAATGACGGGTTTGCTTGAGGGCC
Source organism: Bradyrhizobium sp. KZN70725 (assembly GCF_055264925.1). Classification (NCBI taxonomy): domain Bacteria; kingdom Pseudomonadati; phylum Pseudomonadota; class Alphaproteobacteria; order Hyphomicrobiales; family Nitrobacteraceae; genus Bradyrhizobium; species Bradyrhizobium sp. KZN70725. Next base: position 61,651 of record NZ_JBUYWT010000019.1, on the reverse strand, counting down.
GCGCGCCCTGCTAGCCGCCGCGCAACCCAAGCACGCGGCGGGCGATCGCCTGGCGATGGACCTCGCTCGGGCCTTCGTAGACCCGCATCAGGCGGGCCTTCTGCCACAGCGCGTTCAGCGGCAATTCCAGCGTCACGCCGAGCGCGCCGAGCGTCTGCATGGCGTGGTCGCAGGCGTCATAGGCCATCTCGGTCGCGAACACCTTGATCATCGAGGCCTCGTGGCGGATGTCCTCGCCGCGGTCGGTCTTGTCGGCGGCCTCGCGCACCATCAGCCGGCACGCATGCATGCGCGTGGAGATATCGGCGATCCACCACTGGATCGCCTGGCGCTCGGCGAGCTTGACGCCGAACGTCTCGCGCTGTTTGGCGTGCTCGCACATCATGTCGAGCGCACGCTTGGTGATGCCGACGCAGGTCGATCCCATCTCGAGCCGCCGCGTGCGCAGCCGCAGCTGCATCGGCGCGTAGCCCTTGCCGACCTCGCCCAGCACGGAGTCCTTCGGGATGCGGCAGTCCTCGAACACGATCTCATAGGTCGAGCCGCCGCCGACCATCGGAATCTCGCGCTCGATGATGAAGCCCGCCGTGCCCTTCTCGACGATGAAGGAGGTGATGCCGCCCTGGCGCTGATCGTTGCCGACCCGCGCCATCACGATGATGAAGTCGGCGGCGCGCGCATTGCTGATCCAGATCTTGCGGCCGTTGAGCACCCACTGTTCGCCTTCGAGCACCGCGCGCGTCTTCATGCCCGCGGGATCGCCGCCGGCTCCGGGCTCGGAGATCGCGATCGCCGAGGCCATCCGGCCTTCGATATAGGGCTGCAGATATTTCTTCTTCTGCGCGTCGGTACCGACCGCCTGCAGCATGCGCAGGTTCGGCGAGTCCGGCGGCAGCACGAACGGCACGCAACTGCGGCCGAGTTCTTCGTGCACCGCAGCCATCGTGCGCGTCGGCAGGTCGTGGCCACCGAGATCCTCGGGCGCATCGAGGCCCCAGAGGCCGAGCTCCTTCGAGACGTCGCGCAGCCGCTTGCGCTGTTCCGACGTGAGCTCGGGGTGATCGCTGCCGGGCAGCTTCGATTTCAGATAGTGCGGCTCGAGCGGGATCAGTTCGCGATCGACGAATCTCGCGACGGTCTCGCGGATCATAGCTGTCTGTTCATCGTCGCTCATCTGGGATTCCTCGCCCGCGCTGTTGTGCTTCAAAAAACCAGTAGCGCATTTTTTACCGGCGAGAATAGCGGAAACGCGCAGCCGTGCTCACGCTCGCGCGATGGTTTCACGGCGCGGAATTCAATATCCCGCGGCGTGGTCGGCGCGTACGCAAATGCGCCGGACACGCCTGTGCATCGCGCAACCGAGCGTGCCGCACGAGGTTGTTCCCCTGAACAAGCGAACGACGCGGCGCTAATCGGCAAAGCCGACGTAGCGGACAAAATCGTTGTTGGCCTCGCGGTCGGAGCGTACCGCATTGGCGGCAAAGCCGTCGTCGGGATAGCCCATTGCGACGCAGGTCATGATCACCTCGTCTTCCGGGATGTCGGCGACCTCGCGCACGATGTCGGAGCGCATGATGCCCTGGCCGTTGATCACGCTGCCAAGGCCGCGATCCCAGGCTGCGAGCACGATGCCGTAGCAGAGCGCGCCGAGATCGAAATGGCAGACCGCGCCCGGATCGAGGATCCGGTCGTAGGTCAGGACCAGCGACACCGGAGCATCGAACTGGCGGAAGCCGCGCAGCACCCAATCCTGCCGCATCGGCTTGTCATCGCGGGCGATCCCCATCGCCCCGAACAGCTTCTTGGCGATGTCGACCTGGCGGCCGCGATGCACGCCCTGGTACTCGCCGTGGCTGACGATGTCGCGCTTCACCTTGGCACCGGCGACCATCTCTTCCATGTTGCGGCGGCGCACTTCCTCCAGCGGCGCCCCGGTCCGGACGTGAACGTGCCAGGGCTGGGTGTTCATCGAGGACGGCGCGCGCTTGGCCACCTCGATGATCTCCTCGACGGTCGCCCGCGACACCGGCTGCTTCTTGAACCCGCGCACGCTTTTGCGTGACTGTACCAGCGTCTCGAATTCCATTCCGCGCTTCCCCGATTTTGTTCCGCGCTGCACGCGGAATTTCCTTGATCTGATCGGGTTATTTTATCGACAAAATCGGCCATGGGAACTTGATCGGGCCAAGAATCCCGTATCCAATCCGGCCACTGGTTTGGTTTAGGGAGAACCCAGATGAAGCGGATTTTCTTGGCGGCCGTGATCGCGACCTTTGCCGCCGGTTCGGCATTTGCACAGGACGCCTCCTGCGAGACGAAAGCCGTCGGCAAGGACGGCAAGCCGCTGGCCGGCGCGGCCAAGACCTCGTTCATGAAGAAGTGCACGACGGACGCCTGCGAGACCAAGGCAGTCGGCTCCGACGGCAAGAAGCTCGCCGGCGCGGCCAAGACCTCGTTCATGAAGAAGTGCCAGAGCGGCGCCTGAGCCTCTCGCCGACGCCTTTTCACCCCTCATCGGGACAGACTTCAATCGGGACAAACCATCGGGTCGCGCAGGGCGCGGCCCGAACGGCTATTGGCCGGTGGATCGCCCCTGATCGGCGGGCGCCCTCAGAACGATACGCCGACCCGCACACCCCTGCTCCAAACCCGCCGGCAACGCTTCCGGGTGTTGCCATGAAACATTTCGAAACGCTCCGGCAATTGGGTCGGCTTGGCAAATTCCAGGCAGGCCCCGCCGGCGGAATAGTCCACCAGCCGGCACTCGATCAGCGGCGCCTTCGGTTCAAGCTGGAGCTTGACCACACTGGACACGCATCCGCTCGGACGAACACGCGCAAATCTCCGGGGATGCATTGCCGTCGCCTCTGGTGAAATCGTACCCACAGGCTCGTCGGCGGCCGTTAAGATTCCGTTCAGATCGATGGTTACGAACCGTGTCCGCGGGACGGATCGGCGCGGGTGGCGCCCGGACGGCGCGAGGCGGCCAGTGTTTCGGATGGCGCTTCCCCGAACTGCGACCGATAGCTGCGCGAAAAATCGCTCAAGTGCCAAAATCCGTAGGCCAGCGCGCACATCTTGACGCTGGGCGCACCGGCCAGCAGTTGCTGGCGCACCAGCCAGAGCCGGCGCAACCGCAAATAGCGATGCAGGCTGACGCCCCGGTAGCGCTGGATGGCGTCATGCAGCGTGCGCACCGACACGCCGATCTGCCTGGCCAGTTCGCCGCTGTAGATCGGGTGCGCCACGTCGCCTGCCAGAATTGCGCGCGCGTCGTTGAAGACCTTGAACTGGCGCGTCGTGTTGGCCCGCGTCGTCCACTTGGCCGGCACGATCTCGGCGAAGGCGTTGTCGATCGCCGCAAGCAGCGTCTCCTTGATCGACTCGCCGCTAGCGAACGGGGCATCCTCGGTCGGCTGCGAGGTCACGAGCAGGATGTGCCTTACCACTTCACGCAGCCGATCCTGCGCGCGTTGAGAAATTTCGTGAATGCTGAAATGAAGACCCGGCTGCGGCCAGCCGCGGTCGACAATCTCCGGCGTAAACATCACCGAGGCATATTGGCGGGGCGTCTCCTCCACCGACGAGTAGAACGCGCCGCCGCCACCGAGCACGATGACCGCGCGATCGCGCTCGACGCCGTTGAAGCGGATCGGGACCCCGTCATCCATCGTGAAGCCGACCGCAGTGGTGTGCGGCGCAAGCTGTGCGTCGACGATCCGCGGAAAGGACTGCGTGTAGTTGAGCTCGCATCCCGGCAAACTCAGGATGACCTGCTCGGCCGAAATCTTCCGCGCAAGTGGCGTGAAATCAACATCCAGATTTCGGATCGAACTCCGGAATGCATCAACATCGTCAAAACGAAAGACTCTCGGCACCGGTAATGGCGCCGTCAAATGACCGCTCCCGTGAAATGCTCTTGAAAAATTGCGCGCGACGCGGCGCCTTGCGCGCCGGCCGCATCAATAAATTCCATGCACAAAATGCGAATCGTCCAATAGGTTCAATCAGGAAAAATGCGGTCCGTTCGTCGAACCGGACAATCCGCCAATGTAACGCGGCTGCCGAATTTCGATAGTCTTTAGCGGGATATCCACCGCCGCAATCGGCCCTCCCCATCAATTTCTATACCCCTATTAAAGATTCGAGGAGCAAATTGGCATCGGGAACGATGATGTTCCTCGTCGCGGACCATTTTAGAGACCGCAATGACAGTTATTGCCTCGCCCGATCTTATTGCCAAACTCGACTATGTCTTGAAAGCTGGCTCGCCCGACCTCCGCACGCGCATGCTGCAGGAGGTGGCCGGGTTGTTTCTCGAAGACGCTCACCGCCTCAGCGCGCACCACGTCGAGATGTTCGACGGCATCCTGGTCCGCCTGACCGAGAACGTCGAACTGCGGACCCTGACCACGCTCAGCCGCTCGTTTGCCGATTTGCGCTTGGTGCCGCGGGAACTCGCGCGCCGTCTGGCCAACCATGACGACGCCGATGTCGCCGCTCCGATCCTGCGCAAATGCGAATGCCTCCCCGATGCCGACCTGATCGACATCGCCTGGATGCGGGCCGAGGGACACCTCTGCGCGATCGCAGGACGCAAGGCCGTCAATGCGGAGCTCACGGACATTCTCCTGATGCGAGGCGACAGCAGCGTGCTTCGGGTCCTCGCGCGCAATCCCGGCGCTGAACTGACCGGCGCGGGCCTCGCCATGATGATCGATGCTGCCGAGCGCGACGACGACATCGCCGACGGATTGATCTCGCGCAAGGATCTACCTCGCCGCGTTCTTGCCGACCTCGTTATGCGGTCCACGCCGCGCCAGCAGGCCCGGCTGCTCAAGCTTGCGCGGCCCGATCTTCAGGACACGATCCGCGCTGCAATCGATGCCAGCGCAGCCCGCGCCTCCGCGACCCCACCAGCCACAATCGACGATGCGGAGGCGCGGGCCACGGTAACGACGAAGCGCTCCCGGGCAGGAAGCGCTCCCAGGCAGTGTGAGTGATGCAATGACGTATGGTGACCGCAGGGCGGAACGCGTCAGGCTCGAGACGCGCTATCCCGTCAATCTCATGGGTGTCGACGGCACGTGGCGGCGGAGTTGCATCCTGCTCGACGTCTCGCAGAGCGGGGCCCGGCTCGAGGTCGACGGATCGCTCGATGTGCTGAAGGCCCAGGAGTTCTTCCTGGTGCTGTCCTCGCGTGGACTGGCCTTCCGCCGCTGCGAGCTCGTTCGCGTCGACGGTGCCGAGATCGGCGTGAGGTTCATCGAAGAGAGACGGCGAACGGGACGCCCCGTCATTCCAAGGTGAGGATTGCAAAATGAGGATTGGCGCAACCGGCCCGAAGGGAAGTTGACGACATGACCGTACAGAGAGCGACCAACATCAGGGTATCGACCGCCTCCGCCGCACCGTTGCGCGGGACCATCGAGATCGACTGCGCCGGCAGCGTCGCGACGTTTGCGATCGACGAGGAAATGGCGCATCGCCTGTGCGCCGATCTGGAACGGTTTCTGACCCAGGTCCCGCGCCGGACCCGCGCAGCGCGGTGACCTTGAGCTGCCGACTGTCGCGCGCCTACTCCCGCTTGAAGCGATAGTCGAAGCGATCGCCATCTGCCTTGATCAGGCCGACCGTCGGGGCCGGAAAATGGATCGGCAGGATCAGCGTGTCGGTCTCGGCAACGGAGGCAAAGAATTTCCGCCGCGATATCGCCGACTGCTTCGGATCCCAATCGGGTTCGGCCGACCATTCCGGTTCGCGGCACTGGATTGCATGGTGCATCAGGTCTCCGGCGACCACCGCGCGCTGCCCCTTCGAGAAGATGTTGATGCAGCAATGGCAGGGCGAATGGCCCGGGGTCGGCGTCAGCGTCACGGTGTCGTCGAGCGCGTAGTCGTCGTCGACCAGGAGCGCCTGCCCGGCCTCGACGATCGGCAGGCAATTGTCGCGGAACACCGTACCGGGCGGATTGGCGCCCTTGGCGTTCTCGGCCTCCCAGGCCGCATACTCGCCCTTGTGGAAGACGTATTTCGCGTTCGGGAAGGTCGGCACCCAGCGCCCGTCGCGCAGCGTCGTATTCCAGCCGGTGTGGTCGATGTGCAGATGGGTGCAGAACACATAATCGATCTGCTCATAGGAGATGCCGAGCGCGAACAGCTCGTTGCGCCAGCGCTCCTTGCCCGGGAAGTCGAACGGCCTCGGGTGGCCCTTGTCCTCGCCGGTGCAGGTATCGACCAGGATGGTGTAACGCGGCGTCCGCACCACGAAGGTCTGATAGGTGATCATCATCATGCCGCGCGCGGCGTCGAAGACCTCCGGCTCCATCGTCTTCAGATGATGCTTGAACACATCGTCGTTGTAGGTCGGGAAGAAATCCTGCGGCCGCCGCCACGGTCCTTCGCGCTCGATCACCGCGTCGATCGTGATGTCGCCGATCCTGATCTGCTTCATGGTTGTTTCGCTCCCGGTTTTTTGTAAAGCGTAGCGGGCGGCACCTCGCCTCACAAGCCGAGCGCCGTGCAGCACGCCATGCGGCTTTGCATTGCTGGAGGGAAACAACCATGCCGCAATTCATCCGAAATCCTGCTCATGCTGCGGGAATGACCCATTGCGCGATTCCGATCGTCCTCCTGAAGCTCACGACATTGCCGACAGCGGCGGCAGCCGCGCCCGACACCGTTTTCTTTCCGAGCGCCGACGGCAAGACCGAGATCGTCGGCTACCTGTTCAGGCCGCAAACGCCGGGCCCGTACCCTGCCATCGTGCTGCTGCACGGCCGCGGCGGCCCCTATTCGACCAACGTCAACAAGGACTGCACGCTGGTGTCGCGAACCAATCCGTCGGCGGCCTGCAATGCCGGCAGCCTGTCCAAGCGCCACGCGATGTGGCGACAGTATTGGGCCGACCACGGCTATTTCGCGCTGCTGCCGGACAGTTTTGGTCCGCGCGGCAAGGCGCACGGCTTCGGCCGCTACACGCATGACGATCCTGATCGCAGCGACGTCAATGAAAAGACCGTGCGGCCGCTCGACGCCGAGGGCGCGCTGAGCTGGCTGCGCAGCCAGAAGGAGATCAGCAGCAACCGCATCTTCCTGCAGGGATGGTCGAATGGCGGCAGCACCGCGCTGAACGTGATGCAGCGGCAAGGCGCGACGACGTCGGGGTATCGCGCCGCGCTCGTGTTCTATCCGGGCTGCGGGCCGGCCGCGCTGCTGGCGCAGACGCTCGGGTCGGCAGCACCGATCACGATGTTGCTCGGCACGGACGACGAGGAAGTATCGCCCGACCGCTGCCGGGACGTCGCCAGCCGCTCCGTTGCTGCCGGCAGCAAGATCGATGTCGTGGTTTATCCGGGTGCCACCCACGATTTCGACGATCCCGGCCGTCGCCGCCAGTCGAATCCCGCCAACAGCGCGGCGCTCCAGGACGCGATGGTGCGGGCGATTGCCGCAGTGGACGGCTTGAAGGATTAGGCCGCCGCAAATCGACCAGAAAGCACCCCTACCCGGGCCGGCGATCCAGCAAGGAACCGAGTCGCTTGGGCAGGAAACTGAAATACGCGGCAGCGGCGATCGTTGCCGTCGCCGCCGCAATCTACCTCAACAACACGAGCCTTCTCGCAACGCATGCCGGCGGCAAGCCGGTGCTGCTCGCCCATCGCGGCATGGCGCAGCGTTTCGACGAGCGCGACCTCAAGAACGACACCTGCACCGCGGCGCGCATGCTGCCGCCGACCCATGACTATCTCGAGAACACGATCCGCTCGATGCGGGCGAGCTTCGAGCGCGGCGCCGATATCGTCGAGCTCGACGTCCATCCGACGACCGACGGCGAGTTCGCGGTGTTTCACGACTGGACCGTCGATTGCCGCACCGATGGCCAGGGCGTCACCCGCGAACAGCCGATGGCGCGGCTGAAGATGCTCGATATCGGCTATGGCTACACGGCCGATGACGGCAAGACCTTCCCGTTCCGCGGCAAGGGCATCGGCCTGATGCCGTCGCTGGACGAGGTGCTTAAGACCTTTCCGGATCGCCGGCTCCTGATCAACGTCAAGAGCCGCGATCCCTCCGAAGGCGAGAAGCTCGCAACGGTCTTGAACCGGCTCGCCGCCGAACGGCGCAAGCTGATCATGGTTTATGGCGGCGACGAGCCGATCGAGACGATCCGGCGGCTTGCGCCGGAGACCCGAACCATTTCGCGCGCGACGCTCAAGAGATGCCTCGTCCGCTATATCGGCTATGGCTGGACCGGCATCGTGCCTGATGCCTGCCGCAACGCCATCGTGCTGGTGCCGATCAACTACGCGCCCTGGCTATGGGGATGGCCGGACCGCTTCCTCAACCGCATGGCCGCGGCCAACAGCGCGGTCTTCGTGCTCGGGCCTTATCAGGGCGGCGAATTCTCGACCGGGGTCGACGATGCCGACCTGTTCCGGCGCCTGCCCGAAAGCTATTCCGGCGGGATCTGGACCAACGAAATCGAGACCATCGCCCGCCTCGCCGGGCGTTAGATCCGGCCTCCTCCTGTCATCTCTCCGTCATAGAAATTGTGCGACTGAAGCGGCCCGTCGCATCGAGGACAACGCTATGAACGCACCGAGCCTGACCCGCCCCAAGATCGCCGAAACCGTCATCGAGCCGACGGTCAAGCTGCGCGAGGTCAGGGTCGGACGTTGCTGTGAGGTTCTCGGCGACACCGCGATCGAATACACCGAGCTTGGCGACTACTCCTATCTCGGCAGCGGCTGCATCGTCGCCGACGCCGTGATCGGCCGCTTCTGCGCGATCGCGGCGCAGGTCCGGATCGGCGCGCCCAATCATCCGCTCGAGCGCCCCTCCCAGCATCGCTTCACCTATTGTCCGGAATATTACACCGCCTCAGCCGAGCGCGATCATGACTTCTTCAGGAACCGACGCGCGGATCGCGTCGTGATCGGTAACGACGTCTGGATCGGCCACGGCGTGATCGTGCTGCCCGGCGTCACTGTCGGAGACGGCGCGGTGCTGGCGGCCGGCGCCGTGGTCTCGCGCGATGTCGCGCCCTACACCATCGTCGGCGGCGTGCCGGCCCGGCCGATCAAGGAGCGGTTCAACCGCAAGATCGCCGCCGAGCTGTCGCAGATCGCCTGGTGGAACTGGCCGGCTGAAACCCTCTGGGAGCGCCTGCCGGAATTCCAGTCCGGCGACGTCGAGGCGTTTTGCGCGCGATGGCGGACTTGAGCTAGCTCCGCAGTCCCGGCGCTTCCTGGCCGGTACGCGCGACATACTCAGTGTAGCCGCCGCCATATTGGTGGATGCCGTCAGGGGTCAGCTCCAGCACGCGGTTGGAAAGCGCGGCGAGGAAGTGCCGGTCGTGCGAGACGAACAGCATCGTGCCTTCGAACTCGGAGAGCGCTGATATCAGCATTTCCTTCGTGGCGAGATCGAGATGGTTGGTCGGCTCGTCGAGCACCAGGAAGTTCGGCGGATCGAACAGCATCTTGGCCATCACCAGCCGCGCCTTCTCGCCACCCGAGAGTACCCGGCACTTCTTCTCGACGTCGTCGCCGGAGAAGCCGAAGCAGCCGGCCAGCGCGCGAAGGCTGCCCTGGCCGGCCTGCGGAAACGCGTCCTCCAGCGACTGGAACACGGTGCGCTCGCCATCGAGCAGGTCCATCGCATGCTGGGCGAAATAGCCCATCTTGACGCTGCCGCCGACCGCGACCGCGCCGTCGTCGGGCTCGGTTGAACCGGCGACCAGCTTCAGGAGCGTCGACTTGCCGGCACCGTTGATGCCCATCACGCACCAGCGCTCCTTGCGACGGATCATGAAGTCGAGGCCGTCATAGATGCGCTTGCTGCCATAGGCCTTGTGGACGTTCTTCAGGCTGACGACATCCTCGCCCGAGCGCGGCGCCGGGTGGAACTCGAACGCCACGGTCTGCCGTCGCCGCGGCGGCTCGACCCGCTCGATCTTGTCGAGCTTCTTCACCCGGCTCTGCACCTGGGCTGCGTGCGAGGCGCGCGCCTTGAAGCGCTCGATGAACTTGATCTCCTTGGCGAGCATCGCCTGCTGCCGCTCGAACTGCGCCTGCTGCTGCTTGTCGGAGAGCGCGCGCTGCTGTTCGTAGAACTCGTAATTGCCGGAATAGGTGGTGAGCTGGCCGGCGTCGATCTCGACCACCTTGTTGATGATCCGGTTGATGAACTCGCGGTCATGCGAGGTCATCAGCAGCGCGCCCTCATAACCCTTCAGGAACTGCTCGAGCCAGATCAGGCTTTCGAGATCGAGATGGTTGCTCGGCTCGTCGAGCAGCATGACGTCCGGACGCATCAGAAGAATACGCGCAAGCGCGACGCGCATCTTCCAGCCGCCGGATAGTTTGCCGACGTCGCCGTCCATCATCTCCTGGCTGAAGCCGAGACCCGCCAGCGCCTCGCGCGCGCGGCCGTCGAGCGCGTAGCCGTCGAGCTCCTCGAACTGATGTTGCACCTCGCCATAGCGCGCGATGATGTCATCCATCTCGTCGGCCTTGTCGGGGTCGGCCATTGCGGCCTCGAGTTCCCTGAGCTCGGCCGCGACCACGCTGACGGGCCCAGCCCCATCCATCACCTCTGCGACCGCGCTGCGGCCGGACATCTCGCCGACATCCTGGCTGAAATAGCCGATCGAAATGCCGCGATCGAGCGAGACCTGGCCCTCGTCCGGGATTTCCCGGCCCGAGATCATCCGGAACAGCGTGGTCTTGCCGGCGCCGTTCGGCCCGACGAGGCCGATCTTCTCGCCCTTCTGGAGCGCCGCGGAGGCTTCGATGAAGAGGATCTGGTGGCCGACTTGCTTGGAGACGTTATCGAGGCGGATCATGCTCTAATACTGGGGAACTGAGGGTTTGCGGCCTCTTATTCGATCTGGGCCGTGGGTGGAAGCCCATTCCGCAGGTTCGTGCCGCGTTTCGTGCATGCCACGATCGTTGCCAATCGAATATGACATGAAGCGGTTCGACGATCGGTTTTGGGGCATCTTATGCAAGTCTGGTTTCTCTATCTGCTCGCGCTCGGCGCCGGCATCTGCGTCGCCGTTCAGCAGGTCCTGAACGGCAATCTCAGGTCCGCCCTCAACTCGCCGGCCTGGGCCGGGCTCGTCAGCTATCTCGGCGGGCTCGTGACGATGGCGGTCGTGCTGGTCGCGACGCGCGAGCCGGTGCCGTCCTGGAAGCTGGTGACGGCGGTGCCGTGGTGGGCCTGGAGCGGCGGCGTCCTCGGCGGCATCTTTATCCTGCTGATGATCCTGCTGCTGCCGCCACTCGGCGCCGCGACCCTGCTGGCACTGGTGGTTGCGGGTCAAATGCTCGCGGGCATCGCGATGGACCATTTTGGCCTGTTCGGGCTGGCGCAGCACCCGGTGTCGGTTTCACGGCTGGCCGGCATCGCGCTGATCATCGGCGGCGTGCTTCTGATCAAGGATTGACGGGCTCTCGTCAGGCGCGGCGCATCAGGCGCAATTCGGCGGACAGGCGAAGGCTGCGCTTGCCGGCCAGCGCGATGCCTTCGAGCTCGGCACCGTCCGCACGGCACGAACCGGCAAAACCGATGCCGACTTCATAACCGCCGAACACCGGGTACTCGCCCTTCGCCGGCGTATGCTCCTGGTTGACGATCTCGCCTCGCCAGCGGCCATCGGCCGACGAATACGAACCGAGATAGTAGAAGAACGCATCGCCGCCGAGGATGCGGCCGTCCATCAGCAGCATGACCCCGGTGAGCCCGGCATCGACCCCGTCGAGCGCGCGCAGATGGATCGAGTACAGTCCGTTGACGATGCCGCCGGGACCGACCGCCCCGCGCGGCGGCAAGGCCTCGTCGTCGAGCGGCGCCAAATTCGCCCAGAACACGCCGTCCGGCATGGCGTCAGCCTTGCCCTCGAGCAGGATGGTGGACCCCTCGCTCCTGCCGCGCACCTTGATGACGGTGACGTCGGCGCCCATCAGCGGCTTGAAGTTCGGATCGTCATTGTGGCGCTCGGTGATCACCTCGGCGGCGATCTCGCCTTCCGTCACCTGATAGGTGCCGAGATGGGCAAAGGCCGAATTGCCGCCCAGCATCTTGCCGTCATGCATGCACATGATGCTGCGGCCGAATGCGCCGTTGATGCCGTACTCGACCTTGTAAAGTCCGTTGAGCACGCAAAAATCCAAAAAATAAAATTGATTCTATTCGCCCCATAGCACCAGGCCGAGCGCCGCACCATTGCGTCTTTTGGCGCAGGCACGCCCGCAATGTCCGGGTGTGGACAGCAGCCGATTCGTCGCTTAGCTGTAGGCACCGCCCGCGTCGTGCTGCGTCACGCGGGATCCGGTCTGCCGGTTCTCTGATCTCCCAGTTCACTGTGTCCAAGCATTTGCGCATTCCGCCAATGGTCGCGCGGCCGCTCCGGCCTCGACACAGGCGAGGCTTCGAGGAGCATCACATGATCAATCGCTTTGGCCTGGCCGCCGCGCTGGCGCTGCTGCTCGGCAGCGGCGGCACAGCCCTGGCCCAGTCGCTGCCCGACTATATGGGGCCGATCTCCGGTAAGACCTCATCAACTCCGGCCGACGTCGCGACCAAGGACGTGCTCGCGCTCAACACCGGCATGTTCGAGCTCTATGGCGATGCGGCGCGGATCTTCCAGAAGAACATCCTCGACAAACACCCCGTGATCCTCGGCCTGTTCTCCGGCGCCGGCGGCCGCCTGATCCTGTACCGGCCAGGCAAGCCGCCGACCGAGGCGCCGCAGGTGCCGATCGTCTATCAGCTGCTCAAATCGGTCGGCCACAGCACGATGGCGCTGGCCGAAGTGGTCGGCCCCTATGTCAACAATCCCGACGACAAGGCATGGCGCGGGTCGATGCAGGCCTATCGCAGCCGGATGCAGTCGGCGCTCGACGGGCTCGATGCCACGCCCATGCAGGCGGACTGGCGCGACAACAACCGTGCCATCCTCAAGAACAACATCGCCTTCATGGATGAATGCCTCACCGCCGGCGCGATCCCCTTCGCGACGCTCGAGGCGTTCGGCAAGAAGCAGGCGCCGCTGCTCGCCAGGAACGTCGCCTGGGCCGCGCAGACCCAGGTCGCGCACTGGATGACGGTCATGGCCGACTGGAAATCCCAGCTCGGCGCCGACTGGGACAAGACCTACGGCGCGAGCAACACGATCTATGTGGCGCGGCAGAACAACGTGATCTTCAGCGTGCTGGCGCAGTTCTTCGGGCCTGACGCCATCAACAGCCGCCTGATGCTGATCGAGACGATCTCCTTCACCACGACGCCGTCGGACATGCTGGAATCGCTGACCCGGATCATCGCGGACCGCTCGGTCGGCGCGCTGTTCTTCGGCAGCTATCACCTGATGGACTATGAGCTGATGGGGGGCGACGCGCGCGAGGCGATCATCGCCGAGACCAGGAAGCGCGGCATGACCGCCTTCCTGCCGCCGCTGGTGCCGTTCGGTTCCAAGCAGTGGCCGACGCTGATCACGCCGGGTCCGGGACCGGCCACCATCGCCGACCTGAAGTGAGCCCAAAGCTACAAGTGAGGCAGCTACGACCTATTGCGGCGTTGCGGTTGCACTCGCTTTGCCGCAATACTTTCGCGTGTATTGCACCAATTATTAAACCCCGGCGCGATATGCCGTCGTCGAGGTGTCGATGAAAGATCAGACCATGCGGCCTTCGCGACGCGATTTCGTGAAGTGGTTGTCGGCAGGCGGCATCTCGGTCAGCCTGTCGCATCTGGCGCTGGCGAAGGAACCGGCTTTCGCGACCCGCGAGACGCTGCCCGGCCGCGGCCATTTCAACCCGGCGGAAAAGGGCGCCGGCCGTGTCGACGGCGTCGCCAAGGTCACCGGCGCAAAACTCTACGCGTCCGACTTCCGCGCCGCCGACATGCCGGGCTGGCCCGCGACCACCGCGCACGCCATCCTGGTCCGCGCCGATGACGCGACGCATGTCTATGCCGGCATGGACCTCGCCCGTCTCGATGGTCCGGCAAAGCCGTCGGTTATCGTAACCGCTGCCGATCTCGACCGGATCGGCACGCGGGTCCCGGAGTTCTACACCGGCGACCTGTTCTGCCCGGTCGGCAAGACGCCGCTCTATCTCGGACAACCGGTCGCGCTGTTGATCTTCGAGCAGTTCGACGCCTTCGACCGGGCGCGCCTCGCGCTGCGCGACGGCGGCTTCGTCAAATTCGGCGACGAGACCGGGCCGGTCATCCTGCCGAACTACGGCGCGTATCGCTTCACGCGCGTGGCTGGCGCCTCGCCTGACGCGCCCGACGTCTATTCGCCGATCCAAGCCGGTTGGGTTTCGCCGAGCCGCATCCAGAACGCGGCGCTGCCGGTCTGGCTGCCGCTCGCCAAGGAGACCAAGGCCGACTACGCCAAGGCCGCAGCCCATGGCGAAGCGATCCGCGCCCAACTCGCCAAGGACGATCCGACACAGCTCGTGCTCGACCGCGAGTTCGAGACCCAGTCGGTCGATCCGATGTTCCTGGAACCGGAGAGCGGGCTCGCCTGGTACAGCGACAACAGCGGCAATCTCGAACTGGTGCTCGGCGTGCAGTCGCCCTATGAGGCGACCGAGTCGATCGCCTTCATGCTCGGCAAGGCTCGTCCGCCGTTCCGGCCCTCGCACATCAACGCGCAGTTCGCCCATGTCGGCGGCGGCTTCGGCGGCCGCGACCATACCCCGTTCGTGCTTTACGTGGCGCTGGCGGCGATGTTCTTCCCGGGCCGGCCGGTGCGGCTGGCGCAGGACCGCTACCAGCAATTCCAGGGCGGCATCAAACGCCACCCGATCAAGATGCGCTCGCGGATCGGCATCGATCGCGCCAGCGGCAGGATCACGGCATTTGCCGCCGATCATGTGCTCGACGGCGGCGGGCTGGCCAACTTCTCGGCCAATGTCGCTGTCGTTGCCGCGACCGCCGCGATCGGCATCTACGACATCCCGAAAGTCGACGTCACCACCGTGGCGCTGCATTCGCGCGGCGTCACCGCAGGCTCGATGCGCGGCTACGGCACGCTGCAGACCATGACCGCGCTCGAAGTCCTGGTTGACGAGGCGGCGAGCGAGCTCAAGGTCGATCCGATCGCGTTCCGGCGCAACAATGCGCTGAAGCAGAACGGCCGGACCATGACCGGCAATCCCTACATCGTGTCGGTGCGCACATCAGACATCCTCGACAAGCTCGAGAAGCATCCGATCTGGCGGCAGCGCGCTGACTTCAAGCAGAAGGCGCCGGAGGGGCGGCTGGTCGGCACCGGCGTCGCCTGCGTCACCAAGGACTACGGCTCGGGCGCGGATTGCTCGCTCGGCCGGGTCGAGATCGACCCCGAGGGACGGATCGCGATCCACTGCGACCACGTCGAGATGGGCAACGGCGTCGGCACCGCGCTCGCCAACCGGGTGGCGAGCCATCTCGGCGCCGTCGCCGACGAGGTCGCGGTCTCCCGGGTCGACAGCTACGACGCGCTCGGGCTCGTCACCTCGGGCGATCCCTACACGATGGATCAGAAGACCCAGGATCTCGCCGAGAAGAACCCGCGCTGGGTGCCAGCGATCAGTTCGGCAACCAGCGCGTCGATCGGCGCCCATGTCGGCACGCACTCGTCGGCCGAGGCGGCCCGCGTCATCTTCCGCTTCGGCCTGTGGCCGGCGGCGCTCGAGCTCTGGCACATCGCCAAGGCCGATCCCCGCACCCGCCAATGGGACAAGGCGCACTGGAAGGATGGCCAGCTGGTGCTCGACGATCTCGCGCCGCTACCCTTGCCAAAGCTTGCCGCGACCGCGCATGCGCGCGGCTTCGTCACCGGCGCCATCGCGCACAGCTTCTCGCGCTGGGCCTGGTCGCGCGCCCGCTTCCCGCTGTTCGGCGAGCAGTACCGCGCCGAGATCGACGCGCTCGCTATTCGTCGCGGCCGGAGCCAGTTCGAGCGGATCGACCGAACAAGCGTGAAATTTCCACCGACCGACAACAACCGGATCGGCACCGCCTACACCTCGATGTGCGGCACGCTGGTCCGCGTCGAGATCGAGCGCGCGACCGGCAGCTTGCGCATCGCCAATGCCTACAGCGTGTTCGAATGCGGCCAGGCGCTGGTGCCTGAAGTGGTGCTCGGCCAGTCGCATGGCGGGTTCGCGATGGGCGTCGGCTACGCCCTGCTGGAAACCCTGCCGCCGTTCGAGGGCGGGCCCGGCAACGGGCAGTGGAATCTCGGCCAGTACCTGATCGCGCGCGGCTCCGACCTGCCGCTGCACGATCTCGAGATCGAGATGCTGCCGCCGCTGACGCCGGACGAGCCGCCGAAGGGCATGGCCGAGGTGGTGATGATCCCGATCGTGCCGGCGCTGCTCAACGCCATCAACGATGCCACCGGCCACCGCTTCCGCTCACTGCCGGTGACAACAAGCCTGCTCAAGGGAGCGCTGGCGTGACGATGCTCAACCTCACCATCAACGGCCAGAAGCACGGTCCGATCGAGGTCCGCGACGACCTCTCGATGAACGATTTCCTTCGGGAAATGCTCGGGATGACCGGCACCAAGTTCGGCTGCGGCGCCGCGCAATGCCTGAGCTGTGCCGTTATCATCGATAATCCCGACGGCACGAGCTACACCACCCCGACCTGCGTGGTGCCGGCGGCCAATTTCGACGGCAAGGCGATCCGCACCGTCGAGGGCCACGCCAGGGACGGCGAACTCTCGGCGTTGCAGCGCGCCTTCATCGACCACTTCGCGTTCCAGTGCGGCTATTGCACCGCCGGTTTCCTCAACGAAGGCCAGGTGCTGCTCGAACGGCTGGCGAAGACGCCGGTGGCGCGGGACCAGCTCGAGAGCGTCATTGCGGATGCGCTCGACGGCCATCTGTGCCGCTGCACCGGCTACATCAAGTATCATCAGGCGGTGCGCGACGTGATCCTCGCCGATTCCAAACGCTATCTGACCGCCAGCAAGTGAGCGCGCGAGCAATGCCATCGCAAACGCGGTTTCGGATCGTTGCGGTGCTGACGGCGCTCGCGACCAGCCTGTGCGCAGGCTACGCGGCGTCGGAAAGCGCGAGCCACGCCCTCGCCTCGCCGGAAAGCTTTGCCGGCATCGAGAATGTCGAGCAGCGCTCGGCGGCGATCTTCACCGAGCTCGGCAAGGTGTTGACGCATCCGCGCTGCACCAATTGCCATCCCGCCGGCGACAGCCCGCGGCAGGGCGACATCAGCCGCATGCATCAGCCGCCGGTGACGCGCGGTGCGGACGGCCACGGCAAGGACGCCATGCGCTGCTCGATCTGTCACCAGCACGCCAATTTCGACCCCGGTCGGGTGCCGGGACACCCGGAATGGCACCTTGCGCCGCGCGAGATGGCATGGGCCGGCAAGACCGTCGGCGAGATTTGCGCGCAGGTCCGCGACCCGGCGCGCAATGGCGGCCGCAAGGTCGAGGAGCTGATCGAGCATATCGGCAAGGACACGCTGGTGGGCTGGGCCTGGCATCCCGGCTTCGGCCGCGCACCGGCACCGGGCACGCAGGCGCAGGCCGGCGCGCTGGTCGAGGCCTGGGTGAAGACCGGCGCGGCCTGCCCAGTGCCTTAAGTCGCGCAACTCCGAACTAGTGGCGCTTGAAATACTGCACGTCGCGCTCGTGCTTCTCCGCCGCCGCGCGCGACTTGAAGGTGCCGAGATTGCGGCGCTTGCCGGTCTTCGGATTGACCTTGCGGGAATAGAGCCGGTACTCGCCGGAACTTAGTTTGCGGATCATCGCAACGCCTCGCCAATGCCTTTCGCATGTCAACGACATGCCGCGGAGAGCGTTCCAGTTCGGTTAGAAGCAGAGATTGGTCACGGCATTGCCGCGCTTGTCCTTGATGACATAGGGACAGCGGGCCCGCTCCAGCGCCTTCTTGGCATCCTCGTCGCCGAGCGCCGCCGCCCGCTCGTAATAAGCTTTCGCGGCATCGCTGTCCTTCGGCCCGCCGCGACCGGCCTGCGCGAAGGCGCCCATCCGCTCCAGCGCGCCCGGATGGTTCTGCGCAGCGGCCTTCTCGAACAGCGCCCGCGCGCCGACATCGTCCTGCGCGCCGCCCTGGCCTTCGGCCAGCATCATGCCGAGCTGGTACTGCGCTTCGGCATTGGTCTCGGCGGATTTGGCGAGCAATTCGCGCGCGCGTGCCGGATCAGCTGCCGCGCCGCCGCCGCCGAGCGCGGCGAGATTGCTGACGCCGCGCGCGTTGCCGGCCTGCGCCGCGCGCTCGAACAATTTGCGGGCCTGCGCCTCGTCTTTGGCAACGCCGGTGCCGTTGCCGTAGAGTACGCCGAGCTCGACCATCGCCGAGGTCGAACCCTTGTCGGCGGCCTTGCGCCAAGCGCTTGCGGCTTCCGCCGTCTGCCGGTTGGCGGCATAGGCCCGGCCGAGCTGGTACATCGCGCGGCGCGACGATCTTGCGGCCACCGCGCAGTACTTGATCGCGGTCGCGATGTCGGCCGACGCGATGTCGGGCACACCCTTCACGTCGGCCGGCTTGTCGGGATCGGTGGGATCGGCGGCGAGCCGGTCGCACAGCACGAGATCGGCGGATTGCGCGTGGGCGAGCACCGGCGCGGCCAGCGCAGCGACGACGACAATAGCTTGGAGAGGTCTGAACATGGGCGGCAGGTTGCGTCGCTGTGCGGGCAAATTCAAGGCTCAAGCCCGGTCTCGCGCAGCACCGGCGCCACATCGGCTGACGACAAATAGCGCAGCAGACGATCAGCCGCTTCCATGCGCTCCGACGTCGTCATACGGCCCGCGGAGAACACCGCCGGCGTCTGCAAACCCAGCGGAATTGGCCCGACCACCTCGATGCCATCGATCTGCTTCAACTCGCTGATCTGCTGGATCGCCAGGTCGGCTTCGCCAGTGACGAGCTTTTCCGCGGTGAAGCCCATCGGAATGATCACCGCCCGCGCGTTGATCGCCTCCACAATGCCGAGACGCTCGATCAGCTGCGCGAACAGGATGCCGCTGGCGCCGAGCCGCGAATAGGCCACCGCCCGCGCACCGAGCAGCGCCGCACGCAGCGCGGCTTCAGTCGCGATGTCGGGATGAGCCGCCCCCGCCTTCACCGCGACGCCGACATAGGAGCGCGCGAGATCAACGGCACTTTCCCGCGCAAAGCGGCCCTCGCCGATCATCTCGTCGAGGCCCTGGCGGGTCAGGATCACGAGATCGGAGCCCTCGCCGCCGCGCAGGCGTTCGAGTAGTGCCAGCGTCGGGGCGAAATCGGCATCGATCGCAACGCTGCTTGCCACCTGATAGGCCTCGGCAAGCCGCGCGACCGCGCCCTTCAGCGCCAGTGTCGAAAGAACGCGAACCGAATTGCCCATATGGCCTATGCCCGCCGCATCAGCTTGAGCGCGGCCGTGAGGCGCAGACTGCGCTTGCCGGCAAGCGCGGTCGCCTCCAGCACGGCGCCCTCGGCGTCGCAGGTCCCGGCAAAGCCGATGCCGACCTCATGGCCGCCAAAGATCGGGTTCTCGCCCACCGCCGAAGTGTGCTCCTGATTGAGGATCTGGCCCTTCCAGCGGCCTTTCTCGGAAGTGTAGGTGCCGAGATAGTAGAAGAAGGCGTCGCCGCCAAGGATGCGGCCGCTGTTCAGCAGCATCACGCCGGTGAGGCCGCCGTCGACCCCGTCGAGCACGCGGATGTGGATCGAATAGAGCCCGTTGATGACGCCGCCCTCGCCGACCCCGCCGGCGAGCGGGATGTCCCCCTCGGTGATCGGCGTCATCACCGACTGGAACGGCACGCCGGGCAACTCCTTCAGCTCGCCCTGGAAGCGGTAGAGCTCGCCGTCCGGCCGGCCCTTGGCGATCAGCGTCGCATCATCGGTGCCGGCCATCGCGCGGTAGTTCGGATCGGGGTTGTGGCGAACGGTCTGGATTTCGACCGCGACCTCGTCGCCGTCTTTCTCGTAGGTGCCGATATGGGCGAACGCCGAATTGCCGCCCAGCATCTTGCCATCGCCGACATACATCACGCCGCGGCCGACGGCGCCGCCGAGTTCGAACCGGACCTTGTAAAACCCCTCAAACAAGCGCCGCATCCCCGGCAGCCAAGATGCACCCGTTATCTAGCGCGCTTCATAACGCGGCGAAACCGCTTTCGGTGGAGAGCCGCCTGCAAACGCTGTCGTTAAAATGCAAAGGTCCGCCAAGGCAATCGCCCCAGCGGACCCTATTGCGGTACCGGATGGCTCCATCCGGGTCCGATAGCAGCTTAGGCCGCAGCCTTGGCGCCGGTCGGAACCTCGGAGATCGTCTTCAGGATCTGCGAAGCGATCTGGTAGGGGTCGCCTTGCGAGTTCGGGCGACGGTCTTCCAGATAGCCCTTGTAGCCGTTGTTGACGAAGGAGTGCGGAACGCGGATCGAGGCACCACGGTCAGCCACGCCGTAGCTGAACTTGTTCCAGGGCGCGGTCTCGTGCTTGCCGGTCAGGCGCTTGTCGTTGTCCGGGCCGTAGACGGCGATGTGATCCATCAGGTTCTTGTCGAAGGCCTTCATCAGGCTCTCGAAGTACTCCTTGCCGCCGACTTCGCGCATGTACTTGGTCGAGAAGTTGGCGTGCATGCCCGAGCCGTTCCAGTCGGTGTCGCCGAGCGGCTTGCAATGGAATTCGATATCGATGCCGTAGCTCTCGGTGAGGCGCAGCATCAGGTAGCGGGCCATCCACATCTGGTCAGCGGCGGTCTTGGAGCCCTTGCCGAAGATCTGGAATTCCCACTGGCCCTTCGCCACTTCGGCGTTGATGCCTTCGTGGTTGATGCCGGCGGCGAGGCAGAGATTGAGATGCTCTTCGACGATCTTGCGGGCGACGCTGCCGACGTTCTTGTAGCCGACGCCGGTGTAGTACGGGCCCTGCGGCGCCGGATAACCCTCTTCCGGAAAGCCGAGCGGACGGCCGTCCTTGTAGAAGAAGTATTCCTGCTCGAAGCCGAACCAGGCGCCTTCGTCATCCAGAACGGTGGCGCGCTTGTTCGAGACATGCGGCGTCTTGCCGTCGGGCATCATGACTTCGCACATCACCAGCACGCCGTTCTCGCGCGCGGCGTCGGGATAGCAGGCGACCGGCTTCAGCACGCAGTCAGAGCTGTGGCCTTCAGCCTGCTGGGTGGACGAACCGTCAAAGCCCCACAGCGGAAGCTGTTCGAGGGTCGGGAACGACGCGAATTCCTTGATCTGCGTCTTACCGCGCAGGCTCGGCGTCGGCGTATATCCGTCGAGCCAGATATACTCGAGCTTGTACTTGGTCATTGAACCTCTCTGTTGATGATGCAAAACCGTGAGGAACCGAAAGCCAGTCGGCCGCCGCACGCGTACCCGGCCACCATCGGCCGGCTCTTACTAAGCAATTAAAATGCCAGTCGCTGCACTGCGGCGGCCGCCCGGCCGCGGATGTCCACAGCGGAGATCGCATTTTTTTCTGCGACATAGCAGCGCGGCTGACATGCGCCGCGGTCAGTCAAAATCTTCTCCCAGCGCCCTCCGCCGCCCGTTTCTGCAGCAAATTCGGCTACGGCATCGCCTGCCGCTTAATGCGGCGGCAGGGCCATGTGACAGTTCGTGTCCAACGATCGGGTGCCCCGCAACCATCGTCGCGGCTCAAGCGTTGGTCAGCAGCATCCTGCCTCACAGGAAGCAAACCCGAATCTGCCCACGAATTGATCAAGCAATGACTATTTCTTGTTCACTTGCACCCCGCCCAGCCCGGGCCGATATCGAAAACACGGTAACCACACGCGAATGAGTCGGGCGCACCATGGAGGCTCGCTCCGGCCAAAGGAGACTTTGACATGATCACCACGGGCCAAAACCAAGGACCGATCCAGGGATCGGCAACGATCTATCAATTCCCAGCAGGAGGCCGCGCGGCTCTCGGCGGACGCCGCTACGGCGAGACGCGGACGGCGCTCGAACTCGCCGCTGAGGTAGAAACCTCGGCCTGCAGCGAGAGCTGGTACCATCAGGCGGCCATCGACGACGCCAAGCCGGGCCGCGATCACTGATGCCGATGCGATCGAGGGGCGCGACGCAAAAACGTCAGACAGCAGCAGAACAATAACAAGGGTCGGAACGCGAGCGTTTCGGCCCTTTTTTCATGCCAACTCGCATGCCGTCGCCGGCCGCCTCGCATGCCGGAGCCTGGCAAGCCCGGCCCGGCTGATCTCGAGCGTGACCCCGCCGCCCTTGTAGCGCGTGCCCGTCAGCGACAGGCGCTTCTTCAGCGTCACCGCCTTGCCGTCGAGTTGCAAATGCGCGCGCGTATCCCCGTTGAAGAACCCGGCAATGAATTGCGTGCCGTCGGCGCAGCGATAATTCCGGAAGGCGGACTGCGCCGACACGTTCGAGGAACCAAAGAGTTCGAAAAGAATTGCGCCGATGACAATGGCGCCCCCGCGATAAGTCATATTCTCCCCCCAACGGGCCGGTTATAGACCTGTCTGCGCCGCTATTCCTGCGCCAAGACCTCATCAGCTGCAACAGGCCCGCCCGATGTCCGAAGCCCCTGCCCGTCATCTCAATCTCGCCGGCGCCAGCAATTTTCGCGACCTCGGCGGCTACCAGACGCGCGACGGGCGGACGGTGCGCTGGCGCCAGATCTTCCGCTCCAACCATCTTGCGCATCTTACCGAGCAGGACGTCGCCGTGGTGCGCTCGCTCGGGGTCAGAAGCGCGTTCGATTTTCGCGGCGTCGCCGAGCGCGCCGAGGCGCTATGCGGCATGAGCGACGTCACCGTGCATTCGCTTCCCGTCGAGCCGACCGTGGTGGCTTCGCTGCGCGAGATCGCCAGCAACCGTCAGCTCTCGGAAGCCGATGCGATCGACGTGATGCGGGACTCCTACCGGGGCTATGTGCAGGACAACACCGCGCGCTACCGCACGCTGTTTGCCCATCTTTTGGAAGACCGCGCGCCGCTGGTGATCCACTGCACCGCCGGCAAGGATCGCACCGGCTTTGCCTGCGCGCTGATCCTGCACGCACTCGGCGTATCCGATCAGGTGATCGCGGACGACTATCTCCTGACCAACCGGTTCTACAAACGCGACCCGGCCCACAGCACCGAGCTGCCTGACGACGTCAAGCAGGTGCTCGGGACCGTGCGCGCGGCATTTCTGGAGGCTGCATTCGAGGCGATCGATGCCGACTATGGCAGCCTCGACGGTTATTTCCGCGAAGGCCTCGGGCTCGGCCAGGCCGAGCGCAAGGCGCTTGAAGGCCGCTATCTGCAGGCCTGATCAGTTCGCCCGACTTTTCGCCCGACTTTTCGAGCGACGTGCACACCGGTTCGCGTGAAGAAAATGCGGCTGAACCAAAAAAGCTCAGGCCGCTGCGGCCTCGAGCTCGAGTTCCGCATCGAGGTCGGCAATCACATCCTCGAACGCCGAGATCGCCTGCTGGATCGCGGCGATCTGCATCAATTCCCAGCTGCCCACTGGTCCCTTGCGGTTTTGCAGCGCCACCACGAGATCGCGCCGCTGCTCCTTAAGCTGAACCAGCGGTAAACCGTGATCCGGAAGATTTCCCATTCGCATAACCCCTACCTTGGCTGGAGTTCCGCTTCTAAGGAAAGGGTTCTGCAAACGACTTACAGAACTGCTGCAAATTTTATCCAACAGGCCCTACCCCGTAGTCTTACGTAGTCGGGCCGACGTCGTTGGGCTTACGTGATCGCCTCCGGTTTCAAGGCGTCGTCGATCGCGCCGAACAGCGACTGGGTTACGCAATTGGTCGCCCATTCGCTGGTATGAAGCAGCCCGCCATCGTCGAGCTCGGCGAGTGGAATCCCGTCATCGGTCCAGCGCTTCATCAGCGCGAAGCGGCTGAACAGATTCACCTTCTTGCTTGCAGTCACTTCGGCGATCATCGGCATGATCACGTTGGCGAGATTGAGCGCAGCTTCCGTACCGACGATCGCCTGCGTGTACTGGGAATCCATCACGACCACGTCAAGCGGAAGCGCAGCGAGCACGTCGAGCCCGGCCTCCAGCGCCGCACGCACCTCGGCCGGATTGTAGCTCTTGTAGACGGCGTTGGTGCCGACCTGCCAGATCACCAGCACCGGCGCCTCAGCCGTCACGTCGGACTCGATGCGCGAATATTCCTCCGGCGCCTCCTGCCCGCCGATCCCGCGATTGATCACGTCGATCATCCGGCCGAAGAAGCGTTGCCGCAGCAGCATCTCGAGCCGCGGCGGGAACGGCAGGATGTTGTCAGCGCCCGCGGTCGAGGACGATCCGAGCGCCACCAGCTTGATCTTGCGCTGATCCCGGAGCGCATCCGCGAAGTGCGGCAGCTTATGTCCGAACCTGACGAGATCGGGATGGGTTTCGCACGGTCTGGGTGTCGGCATAGCAAACATCCTTGAGGTGAATGAATTGATGAATGCGCGCAGTAGGCGGCGAAATTGGCGGCATTGCAAATGAATTCCGCCTGATCATAGTGGGCATTCGTTTGCTCGCGAATGCGGAGACCGCCATGCACGGAAAAGCCATCGTCATCACGGGCGCCCTTGGCGCGCTTGGCAAAGTGGTCGCCACAGAGGCGCTGGCGCGCGGCGCGCGCGTCGCCGGCATCGATCATGCCGCGTCAACGCTTGCGGCGACGGCCGACCATATGGAGCTGGGCGGTGTCGACCTCACCGACACGGCGCAGGCGACCGCCGCGATCGACAAGGCGGCCGCGCATTTCGGCCGGCTCGACGGGCTGATCAACATCGCCGGCGGCTTTACCTTCGAGGCGGTCGGCGACGGCGACCCGGCGACCTGGCAGCGCATGTATGCGATGAACGTGATGACGGCGCTCAACACCTCGCGCGCCGCTATCCCGCATCTCACCAAATCGGGCGCCGGACGGATCATCAATATCGGCGCACTCGGCGCCTTGCAGGCGGCCTCCGGCATGGGTCCCTATGCCGCCTCGAAGGCCGGCGTGCACCGCCTTACCGAGTCGCTCGCCGCGGAACTGAAGGGCAAGGTCACGGTCAACGCGGTGCTGCCCTCGATCATCGACACCGCAGCCAATCGCGCCGCGATGCCGAAGGCCGACATCTCCAAATGGGTGACGCCGAAGGAGCTCGCCCAGGTGATCCTGTTCCTCGCCAGCGATGCCGCGAGCGCCGTCACCGGCGCGCTGCTGCCGGTGAACGGGCGGGTTTAGATGCGCTCCCTCTCCCGGATGCCTTTCGGGTCGATCTGGCCGATGCCATATGCTCGTGATGACTACTGCAGAAGACATCGAAAAGGCCGTCGAACGGCTGCCTCCTCGTGAGCTGGCCCGCTTTCGCGCCTGGTTTGAAACGTTCGATGCCGAGCGTTTCGATGCAGCGATCGAACGGGACGCAAAGGCCGGGAAACTCGACGCCTTGGCGGACGAGGCTTTGGCAGCTTATCGCGCCGGACAGTCGCGCGACTTGTGAAGCACTCGGCCTCCCCCAAATTTTGGACTGCCTACGAATAACTACCCGTTGCAATCCGTGAGCTCGCCGACGCGAACTTTGCGCTGTTGAAGCGCAATTCACGTCATCCATCTCTACAATTCAAGAAGATCGGGCGATTTTGGTCCGTTCGGGCTGGCTTGCGCTATCGCGCGCTTGCCGTCGAAACAAACGAGGATACCTCTGGTTCTGGATCGGCTCGCACGCAGAATATGATCGCCTGATCAGCTGAGGCCGCGAGCGCGACTAGCATCGGCAGTTCAGTCCGCAACCAGCAGCCGCAGCTTCGACCGGAAGCGGATGCTCTGCTTGCCGGCGAGCGCCATGCCGTCACCTTCGGCTGTCTGGTCGGTGTAGGTGCCGGTAAATCCGATCGTGACCACCTTGCGTTCCCACACCGGGCGCTCGCCATAGGTCGGCGAATGCTCCTCGTTGGTGACCTCGCCCTTCCACTTGCCATCGGCTGCGGTGTAGCTGCCGTAGGCAAAGAAAAACGAGTCGCCGCCGCGCATCTGTCCGTCGCGCAGCACCATGACGCCCTGGTTGCCGCCATAGACGCCGTCGAGAAATTCGACGGTGATATGATAGAGCCCGTTCCGGATCATGAGCTGCGCCTGGTCCCGGTTCCGACAATAGCCGCACGGCCGTGTCTTGGGCAAATTCCAATCGCATCGGCGGGCGCAATTCCGCGCTATGCTGGCGCACCGAGTCGCGGCCGATGCCGCAGGAGCCTGCCTGTTGGAAACCGCGCTTTATCTGCCCGTCAAACGCTTCCTGGAAAAGCTCGGCTTCACGGTGAAGGGCGAGATCGGCGGCTGCGACCTCGTGGCGCTGAGCGGCGATGATCCACCGGTCGTCGTGGTCGGTGAACTCAAGCTCGCCTTCAATCTCGAACTGATCCTGCAGGCGGTCGATCGCGCCGGCGCCGCTGACGAGGTGTGGATCGCGGCCAAGGTGTCGGCCCGCGGCAAGGGCCGCGAGAGCGACGCGCGCTATCGTAATCTGTGCCGGCGGCTCGGCTTCGGCATGCTCGGTGTCACCGACCGCGGCGACGTCGAGGTGCTGGTGCCGCCGCCGACCGCGGCGCCCCGCCGCAATCCGAAGAAACGTTCACGGCTGATCACCGAGCACCAGAAGCGCAAGGGCGATCCCGCAATGGGCGGATCGACGCGGGCGCCGATCATGACCGCCTACCGGCAGCAGGCGCTGGCCTGCGCCTGTGCGCTTTCGGATGGGCCGCGGCGGGTGCGCGACCTCCGCGCGGATATTCCCGACGCCGGCAAGATCCTGCTGCATAATGTCTATGGCTGGTTCGATCGCGCCGAGCGCGGCATCTATGTGCTGACCGATGCCGGTCGCGCCGCGCTGAAGCGCTGGCCGCAGCAACAGATGAGTGCATCCGGGGCAGAAGCCATCCCGTAGAGCATGATCCGGAAAAGTGCGAAGCGGTTTTCCGAAAAGATCATGCTCAAACAAGAACCTAAAGTGCGATGATGACTTGGCTTCATCGCGCATTGGAGGGGGAAATCATGATCGTCGTCACCGGCAGCGTCACCGCCCGCCCCGACTCGTTCGACGAGGTGCGGCGGCTGAGCCTTGAACATGTTCATCGCTCGCGCACCGAGCCCGGCTGTATCTCCCACGCGGTCCACGTCGACTGCGAGAATTCGCTCAGACTGGTGTTCTTCGAGCAATGGGCCGACCGCGCCGCGCTGGCGGCGCATTTCGCGGTCCCTGCGTCACGCGATTTCGTCCGCTCGCTGCAATCTCTCGCGGCCGCGGCGACCACCATCGAACTTTATGACGCTCACAAGATTGAGAGACTCTAGCTGCATGGCTGGATTGCCATCTCACATTCATATTGCAATGCAACATTGGGGACCTTACGTATCTCTCGCGATTCAATGATGAGGCGGCGATGAGCGGAGACTGGAACACCAAGTATGGCACCCGGCGCGTGCGGCATGATCCGCCGACGCTGGAAGAAGCAATCTTCGCTGCCATCGGCATCACCGATGACGTGGAGGCCCAGGCCGAGATCGCGTCGGCCCTCATGGGGCTGCCCTATGACGACGTGCTCGCCGAGGTGAAGAAGACCGCGCGCGTCAGTGCCCGCACCGGCACGGCAACCCGTGTCATCGCCGGCGAACAGGGCGCGCAGCGCTCCGTGGTAGTCGAGCGCCGCGTGGTCCGCCGCTTTGCGACCGACAAGCGCACCGGCACCTGAGACGCACCATCCAATTGCTGAAAGAAAAAGCGCAATCCATTGAGTGGATTGCCCTTTTTCGTTTGATCTGGGATTCTTGTTGGACGCGTTTCCTTCACGCGAACTGGTATCCACTTCGCTTGGAAACGCTGCCGATTCAGGCCGCCCGGCCCCAGCCGGAGATCTGCATCACCATGCGCCAATACGCGCGGTTCATTTCGACGATCGCGTGCGCAGCCTCGACCGGCGTCACCGCGGCGACAGCCGGCGCCGCTTCGGGCTGCTGCTGCTCGCTCAGGTCGATGCTGCCGGTCGACTCGCCATGACGGAAGGTCAGCTGGGCACCGAACTTGGTGGCGAGCGCCCGCATCGCATCGTTCTGTGCGCCAGTGGTGATGCGCAGGCTGCCGTAGCCCTTGGCGTGCGCCTCGGCGATCAGCTTGCGGAACAGGGTGCTGCCGACGCCCTTCCGCCGCGCCGACCGCTCGACGCTGAAAGCGATCTCGGGCTGGGCATCCGGTGACTGCTCCGGCGGATGCAACTCGGCCGCGCCGCGGACCACGCCGTCCTCGAAATAGGCGATGATGACCGTGCCGTCATTGGCGCAGCGCTCGGCGTAGCGGCGGATGAAACTGTCGTCGATGAAGCCATGAAAACGATCATGACGGCTGGTGCGATCCAGCCGCAGCAGGTGATCGCGCAGCAGCGGAAGCTCTTCCTGCTGGCTCAACGTCCGCACGGTGCCCTTGGCGGCCGTCGAACGAATGGAATCATAGTTCATTTCATAACTCCTCTTGGTAGCCCTCGAGGAGGCGTCGAGTCCCTAGCAACCCCTATATTGTGCGACGCACCATAAAATTCAAGCGCCAAGATTCATTCAATTAAGGCATGTGGTGATTGGTAAATCACATTATCGCCCCATCATAGTACCAGCTGTGTCTGGGTCACCACCGCGACCAGCTTGCCGTCTTCGGTCTCCAGCCTGGTCTGCCACACCTGGGTCCGCCGCCCGCGGTGAACCGGTGTTGCGGTCGCAATCACGGTCGTCCCCTCCTTGGCGCCGCCGATGAAGTTGGTCTTGCTCTCCAGCGTCGTGGTGCCCTTGGCGTCCCCAGGCAGGTTGATCACGGTCGCGGCGGCGCCGACCGAGTCCGCAAGGGCCATCACCGCGCCGCCATGGATCGTGTTGCGGAGGGTGCAGAGGTCCGGCCGCACCACCATTTTCGCGACCACCCGGTCCTGATCGGCCTCGATGAACGTAACGCCCTTCAGTTCCGCAAACGGCATCTTCATCGACTGGATCTTTTCGAGCGGCGTCATGGGCACTCCCTGCTTTGTGGCCTTCTTCGAGGTTGAGATCGGGCATGATGGATTGCCAGAGCGGGCCCGGCAATGACGTCTGAGGTAATGGCGCGAATGACGTCATGACATCAGTGACAATGTGCCTCGGAGCCTGCATACCGCCTGCCATGCGCGACTTCCCTCCCCGTCGGATCGTCTGCCTGACCGAAGAGACGGTCGAGACGCTCTATCTGCTCGGCGAGCAGGACCGCATCGTGGGCGTCTCCGGCTACGCGGTGCGGCCACCGCAGGTCCGCCGCGAGAAGCCGCGCGTGTCGGCGTTCATCTCCGCCGACATGCCAAAGATCCTGGCGCTCGACCCCGATCTGGTGCTCGCCTTCTCCGATCTGCAGGCCGACATCGTCGCCGATCTCGTGCGCGCCGGCGTCGCCGTCCACGTCTTCAACCAGCGCGACGTCGCCGGCATCCTCGCGATGATCCGCAGTCTGGGCGCAATGGTCGGTGCCGCCGACCGCGCCGATCGGCTCGCGCAAAACCTCGAACAACGGCTGGCGACGATCGCGGCAACGCCGCGTCCGGCACCGCGGCCAAAGGTCTATTTCGAGGAATGGGACGATCCGCTGATCAGCGGCATCGGCTGGGTGTCCGAACTGACCGAGATCGCCGGCGGCGAGGACGCGCTGCCGCATTTGTGCGTTCACAAGGCGGCCAGGGATCGCATCGTCACGCCTGACGCGGTGCGCGCGGCGATGCCCGACGTGATCCTGGCGTCCTGGTGCGGCAAGAAGGTCGTGCCCGACCGCATCCGCAAGCGTGAGGGCTGGAGCGAAATCCCGGCGGTGCGCAACGACCGCATCGTCGAGATCAAGTCGCCCATCATCCTGCAGCCCGGCCCCGCGGCGTTGACTGACGGGCTCGATGCGATCGTGAAGGCGTTGTGGGCGGAGCGCTGAAACCTCCAGCGTCGTCCCGGCGCAGGCCGGGACCCATACTCCGCGGCTAATGTTGTGATCGGGACTCGTCCTCGCAGCGCTGCACAACAAGCAAGATTTGTGGTTATGGGTCCCGGCCTGCGCCGGGACGACAGCGAATTTGTTGCGCAATCACGCACAAGACTATGATTGCAATGGCATAGGGAGAACGAAGCTACGCCTTCTCTACGCCGCACCATTCCGCGATGAACAGCGCCATCGCCTTGGTCGCTTTCCGCAGCGACTCCAGTTCGACATATTCGTTGAAGCCGTGCATCGCCGCGCCGGTGGCGCCGAAGCAGAGGCTCGGGATGTTGTGGTTCAAACCGTAGAAGCGCGTGTCGGTCAACGCGGTGAAGGCGCGGTCTTCCACAGCGCCGCCATAGACGACCGAGTGCGCCTTGGCGAAGGCAGCTTCCGGTGCCTCGGAGTTCACCAACTCGTAGCCTTCCGACAGGAAGCCCGACCATTCGACCTGCGGCGGATTGTTGGAGAGGAAGCGATGATCGCGCGCCGCCGCCGACACGCAGGCCAGAATCTCCTTCTGGCACTCGGCGATCGACCAGCCCGGCAAGACCGCGATGCGGCAGTCGACGTCGCACCAGGCCGGCACGCTGGAGGCCCAGTCGCCTCCCTTGATGATGCCCGGATTGAAGTTGATCGGGTGATTGACGCCCTTGAAATGGCGGTCGGCCTTGGCGCGCTCGTTCCAGGCGATCTCGAGCTTCTCCAGCGCATGCACCAGATGATACGTCGCCATGATCGCGTTCGAGCCCGCGCCGGCCTCGAACACATGCACCGGGAAACCGCGCACCTTCAGGCGGAACCAGATCACGCCGACCTGCGAGCGGATCATCTTGCCGTTGGTCGGCTCCGGGATGAAGCAGGCATCGGCGCGATAGCCGCGCTGCAAGGTCGAGAGCGCGCCGACGCCGGTGCTCTCCTCCTCGATCACGGACTGGAAGTGAATCCGCGCCGTCGGCTTCAGGCCGGCCTTCCTGATCGCATCCAGCGCATAGAGCGCGGCGATGGTGCCGGACTTCATGTCGCAGGCGCCGCGGCCATACATCCTGCCGTCCTTGATGACGGGCGAGAACGGCGGCGTCTCCCACATCTCGAGCGGACCGGTCGGCACGACGTCGCAGTGGCCCTGCAGGATCAGCGATTTGCCGGCATTGCTGGCCGGGCGGTAGGTGCCGACCACCGTGCGTGCCTTCGAGAAATCATGCTCGATCGGGCCGAAGCCGCGCAAATCCTTGAGCTCGTCGAGATTGATGTGCCAGTCGTCGACCTCGTAGCCGCGCTCGCGCAGGAGATCGCCGATCATGTCCTGGCACGGCCCCTCGGCGCCGCGGGTCGAGGGGATCGCGACGAAGGCCTGCGTCGTCGCAAGCTGCGCATCGAATCCCTCATCAACAGCGGCAAGGATTCGTTGTTGCGTCTCGGCAGTCATGCTTTGGCTCCATCGGGAAAACAGATCAGGCGGGAGCCGCAGCGTAGCCCGATTTCACTCCGCGGGGTATTGCGCAAAATAGGCGTCCCGCAATGCATCTTCGAGCAGCCGGCCCTCCGAATAACCATCGAGCGTCTTCGGCCGCGTCACGCCGTCGAGCAGCCGCGGACACGGCTCCGGCGCGCCGAGCACGGTGCGCACCGGAATGCGCTCGGCATAGATCGGCAACTCGTAATCCTCGTCATCGTCGGCGACGCCCTTGGCGCGAATTTTTGCCGAGGCCTCCTCGATCTCCATCGCGATGAACGAGGTCGCCTTGATCTCCTGCTTGTTGCTGGCACGCAGGCTCGCGGTGCGCTCGGGAAAGAAGCGGTCGACCATCGCGACGATCGCGCGTTCCTTCTCTGCGGGGTCGGTGACGAGATAGGCCGACCCGAACGCCATCACCGCGCGATAGTCGGCCGAGTGGTTGAAGCCGCAGCGCGCCAGCACCAGGCTGTCGAGATGGGCGACCGTCAGGCACACGCGTTGCCCTTCGGACTGGTTCTCCAGCATCCGGCTCGCGCTCGAGCCGTGCCAGTAGAGCCTGGTGCCCTCGCGCCAGAAGAAGGTCGGCGTGCAATAGGGCTGGCCGTCGATCACGTAGGAGACGTGGCACAGCATCGAGGCGTCGAGGATCTTGTGCACGGTGGCGTGGTCGTAGAAGCCGCGGTCGTGGCGGCGCTTCACGCGGCTGCGGGACGACATGGGATAGGACGGAGCGGATGCGCCTTCGGTCACGGTGAGCCTTTCGAAATCTGGAATCTGTCCAGAGTTGTAGCGGCTCATTTGGTCTGCGATAGTGCCAATTCCATGCGAAAAATTCCGACCAATTCCCGGGAGCCCGCGGCGCGCAAGGCCGAGCTGCCGCTCGATCTCGCCGGCCCGCACGTCACCCCCGGCGCGGCCTCGCAGCAGCGGCTCTATCAGGCGCTGTGCCACGCGATCGTCGGCGGCCTCGTCAAGCCGGGCGAGCCGCTGCCGCCGTCGCGCGCGCTCGCCAAGCAGACCGGCTTCCGCCGCAACGCGGTCACCACGGCCTATGAGCGGCTGATCGCCGACGGCTTTGCGGTGGCAACAACGGGCGCCGGAACCTTCGTCGCGGCGCGCATTCCGGCGCAGGCCGCCGCGCCGCGCCGCGCAAGGATCGCGATCGAGCCGCCGCAGCACAATGCGCTGTCGCTCGGCTGCACCCATATAGACGAGCGCGCATTGCAGCGCTTCCGCGCCTTCGCCGGCCGCAGGCTGCGCGCCTTCGGGTCCGAGCATCTGCATTACGGCGATCCCCGCGGCAGCAGCGAGTTGCGCGCGGCGATATCGGACCATCTGCTGTCGGCGCGCGGGCTGCGCTGCGACCCCGACCAAATCATGCTGGCGTCCGGCACGCTGCATGCCCTGCGCATCGTGCTCGGGGCGATCCTCAAGCCCGGCGACCAGGTCTGGTGCGAAGACCCCGGCTATCCGGCGGCGCGGCGCGCGATCGAGCATTGCGGCTATCGTCCGGTGTCGGTGCCGGTCGACATGTCGGGCATGCGCATCGACAAGGGGCGCGCGTCCGCGCCGCAAGCGCGCGCTGCCTATGTCACGCCCTCGCACCAGTTTCCGCTCGGCGTGCAGATGTCGATGCCGCGCCGGCTCGAGCTGCTCGACTGGGCACGGGATGCCGGCGCCTTCGTGTTCGAGGACGACTACGACAGCGAGTTCCGCTACGACGGCGCGCCGCTGTTGTCGCTGGCCGGCATCGATCATCTGCGCCGCGTGATCTACATGGGCACGTTCGCGAAGACGCTGTTTCCCGGATTGCGGATCGGCTATTGCGCCCTGCCCGAAGCCTTGATCGGCCCGGTGACGGCGGCGCGCGCCGCGCTCGACCGCTTTCCCGCCACGTTGATGGAAGGCGCGGTCGCCGACATGCTGAACTCCGGCGCCTTTGCGGCCAACTTACGCAAATCGCGCAAACTCTATCGCGAGGCGCGCGACATCCTGGCGTCGACGCTTGTGAGCGCATCCGAAGGCGAGCTCACGGTTCCCGTGCCCTCGCAGGGCCTGCACCTCGTGGCGCGGCTCGATCCCGCGACCGATCCGCTGATTGCCGCGCAGGCAAAGGCTAATGCCGGCGTCGGCGGCTGGCTGCTCGCCGAGACCTATCATCGCGCGCCGGCTCTGCCCGGCTTCGTGCTGGGATTTTCCGGCCATCCGGTTCCGCAACTCGTCGCGTCGGCGGAACGACTGGCGAAGACTACGCTCGCCGCGCTGCGCGCGACGCGCAAGGCGTCGGTCAAGCCTTCCGCCAAGCCGCAGCGCTCTAGGAGAATCGCAGTCACCTGACTAAGGTCGCCCGCGTTCAGTCAGTGTCCGCTTACGGAGATACCGGATGCCA
The DNA here is from genome assembly GCF_055264925.1 of Bradyrhizobium sp. KZN70725. Taxonomy (NCBI): domain Bacteria; kingdom Pseudomonadati; phylum Pseudomonadota; class Alphaproteobacteria; order Hyphomicrobiales; family Nitrobacteraceae; genus Bradyrhizobium; species Bradyrhizobium sp. KZN70725. The sequence goes on along the minus strand of NZ_JBUYWT010000019.1, from coordinate 27,810 downwards.
AATCGCAACGTCCTGTATCTCGTGATCGCCGCGCTGGTCGTGATCGCAGGCATGCTCGGCTACAATCTTTATCAGGCGAACAAGCAGCCCGAAGGCCTTCAGATCAATGTCGGCCCCGACGGGCTCAAGATCCAGAACAAGTGAAGGAGGCTGCGATGCTGCGCTTGGGATTCGTCGCGCTGGTCAGCGTCGCAGCTCTTGGCGCGATGACTCAATCCGCCGCAGCAGAGCAGTCCTACATGCGCGAGGGCGACATCGTCGATCTGCGGGTCGGCCAGCGCGTCCTTGTCGATGACGGCTCGTGCCCGGCCGGGCAGATCAAGCAGGTCGTCGGCTCCAGGCTGAGCCAGAACGGCGTGGTGCGGACCAGCAGCTGCGTGCCGCGCCTCGCCAAAAAGTAAAACGCCCCGCTGACGCGAGGCGCTGCGGTCCTCATTGCTTTGAGGCGCGGCTCAGTTCGAGACCGGCTCAAACATGCATTGCAGGGTCGGCTTGGCGATCTTGGTGAAGGTCGGCCCGATCTCGCCCTGCTTGGACGGCGGCACCCAATCGGTCTCGATGGTCGGCACGCCGGTCTCGCTGATACCGCGCAGCAGCGCCTGGCGCAGGTCGGGATCGTCCACGGTCGCGGCGGCGTGGTCGTGCAGGCAGCCGCACACCGCCTCGGGATGCGCCCAGCGGCCGAGCATATGCGGCGCGCATTGCCGCACGAACTCGTCGCGCGGTTCAGGCACGCGGTACAGCGAGCGGATCTGCATCGATTCGAGGGGGAGTTGGGATTGGGCCTGCGCGGCGCCCGCCAAGGGCCCCATCAGGACGAGCGATGCCAACATCGCGGCGGAACAGATACGGAGCAGCATGGGGAGCCTTTACCGGCAGTTCTATTTTTTGCGTCGCGCTCAGTTGGCCTGCGCCAGCACCATCGGGGCTGGGGTGACCACCGGCGAGCCGTTATAGGAGAAGGTGCCGATCCCGGGCAAACCGCTGTCCGGCGAGCCTGCCATTGACGAACCGGCCATCACAAAGGCGAGGGCGAGGATCAGGCTCATGGTTCGCATCTGACAGTCTCCGTTATTCCGCTCGGCATCCGGCGCCGTTGTGTGACGGTCTGATAACGATCTGCCGTTTCCGGAGTTCTGCGGAACAAGCCGAAAATGGTTTCGTCGGAACTCGAATTGTTTCGTCGACCAGCGGTCCACGAAACATTCGGCGGAAAACACCAATGATTTCAGCGGCAGAAGCGTGACTGAAAAGCTGTTGAAAACTTCGCGCGACAATGCCGGACCTCGGCCACTGCCGGAGCGACGGCCAATTATGCGTGCAAACTGAACGAGCTACCGCGCTTTGTTAACTTTCCTCTGCTGAGAGGAGAAGCAGCACAGCAATGGCGGCGGTGAACCGGGCGGCGGTTTCGTCGACTCATGTCTGCGTGCCGTGCAACCATCTTCGCGGTGGCACGTTGTCGTGATCCCTCCCGATCCAACGAAGGATGTCAGTCGTGGGCAATGGCAACATTGGTGTTGGCAATGAATCCGCGGCGAGCAAATCCGGCCAGCAGCAGATGACGGCCGCGATGCCGCAGCAAGGCGCCTACGTGATGGGCGACAATGAGTGCGCGCCGCAGAAGCTGGTCCGCCTCGTCGGCTGCCGCGACTCGAAGGTCAAACCGGGCCTTGGCATCAGCGCGAAGCAGTTCGGGCAAACCGAGCGCTAGCTCGCCCACCGCCTCAGCCGCCTGGGCCAAGCCCCTGCTCCAGCTATTGAATGAACTCGCCGCACTTCTGCACGGCAGCATCGGCCGCGCCCCACGGCATGATCGGCACCGACGACGTCGAGTTCTTTGGCGAGCCCTCGATCAGGCGGTCCGAATAGACCATGTAGACCAGCACGTTGCGCTTGGCGTCGCAGCCGCGCACGATCTGCATCTTCTTGAAGAACAGCGACCGGCGCTTGCTGAACATGTCATCGCCCTGCCCGAGCTTGGTCTTGAAGCGGATCGGCCCGATCTGCCGGCAAGCCAGCGAGATATCGGAGACTTCCTCGGCAAGGCCAAGCCAGCCCTTGAAGCCGCCCCTCTCCGGCACCGTGAAGTGACAGGCGACGCCCTCGACCTCGGGATCGTCGACGCCATAGGTCGCGAGCTTGTCGTTGGGGCTCACCCATTTGAACACGGTGGAGCGGCGAAAGATCAGGTCCGGCTCGTCGGCCGCGACCGCAGGACCCGCCTGCCCCAAAGCCAGCAACATCAGCAGCACCGTGCATCCCCATCGAGACAACCGTCGCAGGTCACACAAGCTCACAGTTCTCGATGTCATTGAGGTCTCCGCGGGGTGGGTCCCGCCTATGTAGTGCGCAAACGCCGCACAGGAAGGCGCTGACAGTTCGGTGATCGAACGCGGCGCTTTAACCTCTTGTGAGGCTTTTTTGTTACTCTTTCGTCGAAAATACCGCCCTCACGGAAGGGTTAGATCGCTTGCGCTGGTGAACGCTTTGTGCGTCTGCGACAACCAACATGTAGTTTGGACTGGGATTCGGAATATGCGCGCAGGTGGACGGCGGATTTCGGTTTTTGACTTCGCGAATGAGCGGTTCTGGCAGCTGGCAATTCTGACGACCGCCGGCACCGTCGCCGCCTCCACGCAGGCCGATGCAGCGCTCTATTACTGGAACCGCGACTCCGCCTTCTACGGCGACTACGAGCCGATGCCGCAGCCGCACCCGCAAAAGCCGAAGCGCAACACAGCCAAGAAGAATCCGGCGATCGAGAAGGAGGCCGGCAGCAAGCCGCAAGGTCCCCTGATCATCTCGGTCTCGATCGACCAGCAGCGGGTCAGCCTCTACGACGCCAACGGCCTCTATGCCGAGAGCCCGGTGTCGACTGGCATGAAGGGGCATTCGACCCCCATGGGTGTCTTCAGCGTCATCCAGAAGCAGAAGTACCATCAGTCCAACATCTACAGCGGCGCGCCGATGCCGTATATGCAGCGCATCACCTGGTCGGGCATCGCCATGCATGCCGGCGTGCTGCCCGGCTATCCGGCGTCCCACGGCTGCATCCGCATGCCGATGTCGTTCGCGGTCAAGATGTACAATTGGACGCGGATGGGCGCCCGCGTCTTCGTCACGCCGGGCACGATCTCGCCGGAAAGTTTCTCGCACCCGCTGCTGGTCACGCAAAAGGTGGCGCCGCAGCAGCCGGTCGCCGACGACATTCTGAAGATGGATGCGCCGCTCGGCGTGAAGAGCGACAAGGGCGCCGACAAGCAGTCCAGTCTCGATTTGCGCAGCAGCGTCGGCCATGCCGCCGCGTCCCTGCGCGACAACACCCACACCGCCGACGCCAGCAGCGCGATGCCGGCAGCGAGTGCGTCAGTGACAATGTCCGATGCATCCTCTTCCACGGCGCGCGACGCCATCGCGGAGAAGATCGCAGCGGACAAGTCCGAGACAGTGAAGCCCGAGACGGCCGCCGCCGACAAGCCGGCCGAGACCAATTCCGCCGGCCACGACGGCAACCCGACCACAGATGACAACACGGTCGGCGAAACCACCGCCAGCACCGACACGCCAAAGAGCGAGGTCTCCGCAAGCGATCCGGCGAAGGCGGAAGCCAAGGCCGACGAGCCGAAGGTGGACGCCGCCAAGCCTGGTGTTGCCGAGGCGCCCAAGATCGATGCACCGAAGACCGACGCACCGAAGGCCGATGCCTCGAAGGCCGCTGACAAGCCCGCCGAGGCAGCGACCGCAGCTGATGGGCCCGACGCCAAGAAGGATCCGGCGCGGCTGCCGGGCACCGCCAGAATCGACGTGCCGAAGCGCGCCGGCCAGATTGCGGTGTTCATCAGCCGCAAGGATTCCAAGCTCTACGTGCGGCAGAATTTTGCACCGCTATTCGAGGTGCCGGTGACGATCGCGGCAAGCGACCGGCCGCTCGGCACCCATGTGTTCACCGCACAAGCCGACAAGACCGATACGAACCTGCTGCGCTGGTCGGTGGTGACGCTGCCGACCCGCAACGTCGCCCGCATCGACGTCGAAGAGCGTACCTTGCATCGCCGCAAGGTCGCGGCCGCAGCGGTGGCCGAGGCCAAGCCGCAGCCGGTGACCAACAGTCCGGCCGAGGCGCTCGACCGCATCTCCATTCCGGCCGACGTGATGGCGCGGATCAGCGAAGCGCTCGGCACCGGCGGATCGATCATCGTCTCCGACCTCGGTGTGAACCAGGGCGAGACCGGCGAAGGCACTGACTTCATCCTGCCGCTGCGTTGAGGCGATCCGGGCGACCCGCTTCCGGCAATAACGCCTTCTTGAAAGCCTGCGCGTCCCCTCCGGATTATGATCCCGACGAACATCTGTTCCGGGGATGAGACCATGATGGACCGCAGGACCCTGATCGTGACAGCGATCGCCGCAGCCGCGGCATCCCGCCCGCTGCATGCCGAGCAGCCTGCGATGAGCCGGATCACCGCCTACGCCTTCTCATTTCCGGCACTCGGCGGCGGCGATATCAGACTTGCCGACTATGCCGGCCGTCCGCTGATGATCGTGAACACGGCCTCGCTTTGCGGCTTCACGCCGCAATATGCCGGCCTGCAGCAACTCTGGACCGAATTCCGCGATCGCGGCTTCGTCATCATTGGCGTCCCCTCCAATGATTTCGGCGGCCAGGAGCCCGGCGGCCCGACCGAGATCGCCGAGACTGCGCAGCATCAATATGGCGTCACCTTCCCGATCGCGGCGAAAGCAATCGTCCGCGGCGCGAGCGCGCATCCGTTCTACCGCTGGGCGGCGGAGGCTCGGCCAAAGGACGTGCCGCGCTGGAATTTTCACAAATACCTGATCGGCCGCGACGGCTACATCGCCGACGTTTTCGCTGAGTCGGTTGCGCCCGACGACACGCGCATCAAGACCGGGATCGCACGGGCATTGGCGGCCGCCTGAGATATGACGATAATCCCCGGAATTAACTGATCCGACGAGGATTTTGGACACGCGCTCGCCACGTTCATTGCCTTGGCGTCGCCACTGCGACTAGGGTACGATCGGTTGGGGGCGAAGCGACCCGGTCGCGGCAATGCCGGCGCCGGGCGCGCGAGCAGCAGGGAACACGCCATGCGCATTGCGACAGGTCTGATTTTTGCGGGGACCGTATCGTTGCTCGCGTCGAGCGCAGCTTGGTCGCAGACGTCGCCCCCCAAGGGCGCTACTGCGGCACCGACAGCACCAGCGGCCGCGGCTCCCGCGCCCGCCGCCGCAGCCCCGGCAGCGGCCACCGCAACCGCAGCCCCGGTTCCGCCGAAGCAACCGCCACAACCGGCGCGCGCCGCCTGCAACAATCCGAACGCGCTCGGCGTCGGCCGCACGGTCGAGATCGATACCACCGGCGGTCCGGGCTTCGGCTTCGAGCATTTCAAGCAGCTCGACTTCCTGCGCGACCATGAGGTGGTGCTGACCTTCGACGACGGCCCGTGGCCGGGCAACACGCCGGCAGTGCTGAAAGCGCTCGCGGATGAATGCACCACGGGCATCTTCTTCCCGATCGGCAAGCACGCGACCTATCACCCCGAAATCCTGCGGCAGGTCTATGCCGCCGGCCACACGGTCGGCGCCCACACCTGGTCGCACGCCAATCTGAACAACAAGAAGCTGACCGAGGATCAGAAGAAGGACGAGATCGAGCGCGGCTACGCTGCGGTCAAGTGGGCGCTCGAGACCTCACCCTCGCCGTTCTTCCGCTTCCCGGCGCTGCAGCATCCGCCGGAGATGGTGACCTATCTCGGCAACCGCAACATCGCGATCTTCTCCTGCGACCTCGACTCCTTCGACTTCAAGGCGAGCAAGCCGCAGCAGGTGATCGACACCGTGATGAAGAAGCTGAACAAGCTCGGCAAGGGCATCATCCTGATGCACGACTTCCAGAAGCACACCGCGGAAGCGCTGCCCACGCTGCTGACGCAGCTCAAGGCCGGCGGCTACAAGGTGGTCGCGATGCGCGCCAAGTTCCCGGTGACGGTGCTGCCGCAATACGAGCATGAGCTCGCCAAGGACGTCAAGCTGCCGACCGTAAGCTCGCGCCCGGTGAACAGCGTCGTCACCACCGTCGATCAGCAATAACGCCGGCGACAATCCTGGTGCCGGCGCTGCGTATCGAAGGCTTCGTCATCGTCTCCGCCGATGGCCGGCTGGCGAATGCGCGGAATGTGATGCCCGACGACCTCAAGATCGAGGGCGACAAGCGGTTCTTCACCGCGGCCCTCGACCGCGCCGACCTCGTCGTGCATGGCCGTCACTCCCAGGAAGAGCAGCCGAACGCGCCGAAGCGGCGGCGGCTGATCCTGACCAGCAAGGTCGCGGCCACCGCGCCCGACCCCGACAATCCGAAGGCGCTGTTGTGGAATCCCGCCGGCTGTCCGTTCGAGACGGCGAGCCGCGAGGCCGGCGTGACCTCGGGCATGGTCGCGATCATCGGCGGCCCCGGCGTGTTCGGCATGTTCATGGACCGCTACGACACGTTCTGGCTCTCGGTCGCCCCGAAGGTGCGCATCCCCGACGGCGAGCCGTGCTTTCCGGGCGTCCCTGCCCACACCCCGCAACAGGTGCTATCAGCGCACGGCCTGCACGCCGGCGCGCCGCAGCTGATCGATGCCGCGCAGGATGTCAGCGTGACGCCGTGGCGGCGAAGCGCATAGATCCCGAGCCAGCTTGCGATGAACAACGGCATGACCTCCCTGGCGAACGCCGTAGCTCTTGTGGCGATGGCGTCGCTGGTCGCAACCAGCGCAGTCGGCGCCTGCAAAACCACCCTGCGCGGCGAACTCGTGCAAGCGCCCGGCGACCGCAAGGCCTCTGTCGGGGAATTCCTGTACTTCTATCTCGTCGAAATGACGCCGGAGAGCCCGACGCGCTCGGAGAAGCTCTTCCAGTCCTTCGTGGTTCCCAACATGAGCAAGACACCTCCAATTCCGTTCGCCCTGGAGATCGAACAGCCCAAAGACTGCCCAGGCAAACTCGAGCTGCGCGTCGATACCAAAGACCGAGACATCATGCGACTTGGCACGGATGCGTCGTCGGCTGGCAGGAAAACGGTCCGCCTCGAGAGGTTTGAAAGCGTACCTATGTGGGGACCATCTTTCTGAACGTCGCAGAGGGGGTTAGCGCCAGCGTAACCCGCCACCCCTCTTGCCGAATGCGCAGGTCGGCGGGTTACGCCTTCGGCTAACCCGCCCTCCACAGCTGCGTATCGTGCTACACGTCCCCATAGGCCGGGTCGTCGCGGCGCGGGCCGCGGCCGTAGCCGGCGATGATGAACAGCGCGCCGATCAGCGACAGGTTCTTCAGCGCATCGATCAGCGTCCTGAGGTTGTCGGGCGCCGGCTGATTCCAGAAGTCATGGAAGTAGAAGGTGGCGAAGCACACGAAGATGATCAGGAGAATCGCGAAGAACCGCGCCAGCACGTTCACCGCGATCATCAGCCCCGCGACGATCTCGAAGCCGCCGATCGTGACCGCCAGCAGCTGCATGAAGGGCATGCCGACGGCGGTTTCGATCTGCTGCGTATAGGGCGCGACCACGGCCGGGATCGTCACCTTGGCCGCCAGCAGATCCGCCGTCGCCTGGATGCCGAACAGCTTGCTCGCTCCCGAATAGAGGAACAGCACGGCGAACAGGATCCGCCCGAAGGTGATGAACGCTGGCATGGGTCGGCCTCACTGGATGGCAGAAATCGGACGAAGCAGGCGAAGCGATTATGGTCGCTCCACCTGCCTCGATCAAATCGAATCCATCTCGGTTCAAACACGATGCGGAAAACCGCGCTGCGGTTTTCCGAACATAACGTGCTCAAACAACGGCCGTCAGCCGAACAGCGTCGGCTGCGCGCGGCCGGCGCGTTCCTGGGCTTCGACGGCGGCCACCGCCGTCATGTTGAGGATGCCGCGCGCCGTCACGCCGGGGGTGAGGATGTGCGCCGGGCGCGCCGGACCGATCAGGATCGGCCCCACCGGCAACGCGTTGGCCAGCGATTTGATCATCTGGTAGGCGATGTTGGCGGCATCGAGGTTCGGCATGATCAGGATGTTGGCCTCGCCTTCCAGCCGCGACTGCGGCAGCACCAGGCGCCGCGCCGCCGCCGACAGCGCGGTGTCGCCCTGCATCTCGCCGTCGGCCTCGATCTCCGGATGCTTGTCCTTCAAGAGCTGGGTCGCCCGCCGCATCTTGCGCGAGGAATCCGTGTCATAGCTGCCGAAGTCGGAATGTGACACGAAGGCGACCCTCGGCTTGAAGGCGAAGCGCTGGACGTGGATCGCCGCGAGCGATGCCACTTCAGCGAGTTCCTCCGCACTCGGGTTCGGCCGCACCTGGGTATCGGCGAGGAAATGGGCGCCGGTGGAGGTGATCATCAGCGCCAGCGCGGCATAGTCGCTGACCCCCGGCAGGAAGCCGATGATCTCGCGGACATGGCGCAGATGGCTCATGTAGCGGCCCTCGACGCCGCACAGCATCGCGTCGGCCTCGCCACGCGACACGGCAAGCGCCGCGATCACGGTATTGTTGGTGCGGACCACGGTCCGCGCGGCCTCCGGTGTCACGCCGCGCCGGCCGGCGACGTCGATATAGGACTGCACATAGGAACGGTAGCGCGGATCGTCCTCGGGATTGATCAGGTCGAAATCGCGGCCGGCCTTGATCGACAGGCCGAAGCGCTTGATCCTGGTCTCGACCACCGACGGCCGGCCGACCAGGATCGGCCGCGCCAGCTTTTCCTCGAGCACCACCTGCGTCGCGCGCAGCACACGCTCGTCCTCGCCTTCGGCGTAGATCACGCGCACCGGCTGGGTCTTCGCCTTGGCGAACACCGGCTTCATGGTGAGGCCGGAGCGGAACGCGAAGCGTTCGAGATTGGCGGCGTATTCGTCGAAATTGGTGATCGGCCGGGTCGCGACGCCGGACTCGATCGCGGCCCTGGCCACCGCCGGCGCGATGCGCAGGATCAGGCGCGGATCGAACGGGCTCGGGATCAGCGAACCGGGGCCGAACCCCTGGGTCTCGCCGCTCTCGAAACCATGGGCCACCGCATCCGACGGCGGATCGCGCGCGAGCTGCGCGATCGCGTCCACCGCGGCATGCTTCATCGCCTCGTTGATCGCGGTGGCGCCGACGTCGAGCGCGCCGCGGAAGATGAAGGGGAAGCAGAGCACGTTGTTGACCTGGTTCGGAAAGTCCGACCGCCCCGTGCAGATCATCGCGTCGGGACGCGCCAGACGCGCCTCATCCGGCATGATCTCCGGCACTGGATTGGCCAGCGCCATCACCAGCGGCTTGTCGCCCATCTGCTTGACCATTTCGGGCTTCAGCACACCCGGTGCAGACAGTCCGATGAAGATGTCCGCGCCGGGAATGACGTCGGCGAGCACGCGTGCGTCGGTCTTCTGGGTATAGACCGCCTTCCAGCGATCCATCGTGGTGTTGCGGCCCTCATAGACCACACCGTCGATGTCGCAGACCCAGATGTTCTTGCGCTGCGCCCCCATCGAGACCAGCAGATTGAGGGTTGCGATCGCGGCGGCGCCGGCGCCCGAGCAGACGATCTTCACGTCAGACAGTTGCTTGCCGTTCAACAACAGCCCGTTGACGATCGCAGCGGCGACGATGATGGCGGTGCCGTGCTGGTCGTCGTGGAAGACCGGGATCTTCATGCGCTCCTTGAGCTGCGCCTCGATCTCGAAGCACTCAGGTCCGCGGATGTCCTCGAGATTGATGCCGCCGAAGGTCGGCTCCAGCGCGGCAACGGTCTCGACTACGCGCTCGATCGTGTCGGCCTTGATCTCGATGTCGAACACGTCGATGCCGGCGAATTTCTTGAACAGCACCGCCTTGCCTTCCATGACGGGCTTCGAGGCCAGCGGACCGATATTGCCGAGACCGAGCACCGCGGTGCCGTTCGAGACCACGGCGACCAGATTGGCGCGCGCGGTCAGCGTCGCCGCCTCGGCCGGGTTCTTGGCGATCTCGGTGCAGGCGGCGGCCACGCCCGGCGAATAGGCCAGCGCCAGGTCACGCTGGTTGGCAAGCGGCTTGATCGCCTGGATCTCGAGCTTGCCCGGCCGCGGCAGCCGGTGATAGGCGAGCGCCGCGTTGTGGAGTTCTTCAGACGATGACGACATGCGTGCTCCCCGCGTTTCCGGCCCAAATTTCTTGTTTCTGTGCTAATCCAGGCAAAAGTCAGTTGTCCGGCAAATCGAGCCGGATGTGAAGCATGTCCAACCACTTGGATGCAACATCCGATAATATCCCCGTCAACAGGTCCGGGCCGGCCGTTCATCGACGCCTGCCCCTCCCCGCGCCATTCGGCCGGGATTGGCAATTTTTTTCCCTTGATGATCCGGAGTTGACCGAATGAAGAAAATTCTGCTCGGCCTGATCGCCGTGGTTGTGATCGCGGCCGCGGGCTTCTTCGGTTTCGACTTCTACGCCCAGCGCCGGGTCACGCGCGACGTCGAGGCCGCCTTCGAGCAGGTCCGTGCCACTGGCGCCAAGGCGAGCCACGGCAAGATCACGTTCGACGTCAAGAGCCGCACCCTGACGATCGCGGACGTCGCCACCGAGTCGGGGACGCAATCCCCGGTCAGCGTCAAGGTTGCCAGTCTCACGATGACCGGCCTCGGTCAAACCGACGCGGCACGGGTCTCCGCCGGCAATGTCGAGTTCAGCGATGTCGAGATCGGCATGTCGGGACCGACCCCGACGATCGCCTCACTGACCTACAAGGCGCCGCGGATCACGGTGAAGGATTATTCCGGCCCCGCCAGCCTGCCCCAGCTTCCGGCGTCGTCGTCGATCTTCGAGCTGTACCGGTCCGCGTTCGGACTGCTCGCGAGCATCAACGCATCATCGGTCGCTGCGCCTAGCCTGACCGGAACGATGACCTTCAGCGCCGCCGCAAAAGCCGGCGACGGCGCCGGCGGCGAATTCGCCTATTCGGGCATCGCCATTGAAAACATGAAGGACGGAAAGGTCGCGTCCAGCAAAACCGACAAGGTTGTGTTCACGATCAACCAGCAGGCGGCCGGCAAGCCAATCAAAATGACCGGCGAGCTAGCCAACGTCGCCGCGACCGATATCGACGTCGGCGCGATGGCGGCGATATTCGATCCAGGCAAGGCCAACGATGACAGGGAGTACCGGATCCAGGGACACGTTTCGGCCGGTCCTTATGTCATTACCGCCGCGCCCGGCGTGAACATGCGGATCGAGGGAGTGACCGTCGACGACACCAGGATCAATCCGTCACGGATGCAACTGCCGGCGCTGCTGGCAATGATGCCGCCGCAAGGGAGCCCGCCGCCGTCTGCCGCCCAGGCACGCGAACTGCTGGACAAGGTCGCCGGCCTCTATTCGGGCATCGGAATCGCAGATGCCGAGATGCATGGGCTCTCGGTCGAGACGCCGCAGGGCCCGCTCAAGCTCGCCTCGATGCGGTTCAACTTCGAACACGGCAAGATCGGCGAGCTTGCGGTCGAGGGACTCGATACCCGTGCGCCGAACGGTCCCATCAAGGTCGGACGCTTTGCGCTGAAGTCGCTCGACGTCGCCAACTTCATGCGGCTCTCGGCGCAGTTCGCCGCGCAGAAGCCGTCGGCCGAACAGGCGCTGGCGCTATTCCCGCTGATCGAAGGCGTCGAGGTCAAGGGCGTCGCGTCGCCCTACAAGGCCACCGGCAAGCCGGTCAACATCGACGTCCTCAGCCTCGACTGGGGTCAGTTCGTCGGATCGATCCCGAGCAAGCTGCGGCTGACCGCGAAGCTGGCGGCGCCGCTCGATGCGGCCGATCCGCGGCAGCAACCGCTCGTCGCTGCCGGGATCGACCGGATGGCGGTCGACGCCGATCTCGGCGCCGTCTGGACCGAGACCTCACGCGCGTTCGCGCTCGAGCCGGTCAAGCTCGACATCGCGGGCCTGCTGAACGCGTCGGCAAAGGTCACGCTCGACAACGTGCCGCGCGAGGCATTCTCGACCAGCGCCGCGGAAGCGATGGGCGCTGCCGCGCAGATCGAAGCCGGCACGATCGAGCTCACGGTCCACGACCTCGGCGTCATCGATCTCGCGGTCGCTCAATTTGCGCTCACCCGGAACATCAGCCGCGACGAGGCGCGCAAGGTCATCCTCGACGCCATCAAAACGCAGGGCGGCGAGATCGGCGGGGGTAATCCCGACGCCACCGCGCTCGTCACCGCGATCGGCCAGTTCATCGAGACGCCGGGACAGACGCTGGTCATCAAGCTCACTCCGCGCGCGAAGGCGCCGGCGCTTCAGCTGATGCAGCTCCTCAAGACCGATCCGCAATCGGCGCTGGCGCAGTTCCGGATCGAGGCCTCGACGGGGTTGTGATTCTCCCGCCCGTAGCCCGGATGGAGCGAAGCGCAATCCGGGAACGGGGTCGCCGCAGGAGGGACCGCCCCGGATTTCGCTTTCGCTCCATCCGGGCTACGCACCTCTCCTGCCCGCCTAACCCTTCGCCGGCAGGTTGGTGCGGATGTGCAGCTCCTTAAGCTGCTTCGGCGTTGCTTCCGACGGCGCGCCCATCAGCAGGTCCATGGCCTGCTGGTTCATCGGGAACAGCGAGATCTCGCGCAGATTGTTGGTGCCGCAGAGCAGCATCACGATACGGTCGAGGCCGGCCGCCATGCCGCCGTGCGGCGGGGCGCCATACTGGAACGCACGGTACATGCCGCCGAAGCGGTCGATGACCTCCTGCTCGCCATAGCCTGCGATCTCGAACGCCTTCACCATCGCTTCCGGCTTGTGGTTGCGGATGCCGCCGGAGGCGATCTCGTAGCCGTTGCAGGCGATGTCGTACTGGAACGCCTTAATGGTCAGCGGGTCCTGCGACGTCAGCGCGTCGAGGCCGCCCTGCGGCATCGAGAACGGGTTGTGCGAGAAGTCGACCTTCTTGTTCTCCTCGTCATACTCGTACATCGGGAAGTCGACGATCCAGGCGAGCTCGAACCGGTCCTTGTCGATCAGGTTCAATTCCTCGCCGAGCTTGGTGCGCGCGAGACCCGCGAACTTCCAGAATTTCTCGGGATCGCCGGCGACGAAGAACGCCGCATCGCCTTCCTTCAGTCCGAGCTGGTCGCGGATCGCAGCGGTGCGCTCGGGGCCGATGTTGTTCGCCAAGGGGCCTGCGCCCTCGCCGCCCTCGCGCCACATGATGTAGCCGAGACCCGGCTGGCCTTCGCCCTGCGCCCACGAGTTCATGCGGTCGCAGAACGCGCGGCTGCCGCCGCCGGTGCCCGGGATCGCCCAGACCTGGTTCTTCGGGTCTTCGAGCATGCGCGCGAACACCTTGAAGCCGGAGCCGCGGAAGTGCTCGGAGACTTCCTGCATCACGATCTTGTTGCGCAAATCGGGCTTGTCGGAGCCGTATTTGCGCACGGCCTCCGCAAACGGAATCCGCGGCCAGTTCCTCGTGACCGGCTTGCCCTTGGCAAAGTCCTCGAACACGCCGGTGATGACAGGCTCCATCGCCGCGAACACGTCGTCCTGGGTGACGAAGCTCATCTCGACGTCGAGCTGATAGAACTCGCCCGGCAGACGGTCGGCGCGCGGGTCCTCGTCGCGGAAGCACGGCGCGATCTGGAAGTAGCGGTCGAAGCCCGACATCATCAACAGCTGCTTGTACTGCTGCGGCGCCTGCGGCAGCGCGTAGAACTTGCCGGGATGGATGCGCGACGGCACCAGGAAGTCGCGCGCGCCTTCCGGCGAGGACGCCGTCAGGATCGGGGTCTGGAATTCGAAGAAGCCCTGCTCCTTCATCCGCTTGCGCATGGAATCGACCACCGCGCCGCGGGTCATGATGTTCTGGTGCAGCTTCTCGCGACGCAGGTCGAGGAAGCGGTATTTCAGCCTGATATCTTCGGGATATTCCTGCTCGCCGAACACCGGCAGCGGCAGCTCGGCCGCCGGGCCCAGCACCTCGATCTCCTTGATGTAGATCTCGACCATGCCGGTCGGCAGCTCCGGATTGTCGGTGCCGGCGGGACGGCGGCGCACCTTGCCGTCGATCCGCACCACCCATTCGGAGCGGAACTTCTCGACCTCGGCGAATGCCGGCGAGTCCGGATCGGCCACGCATTGGGTGATGCCGTAATGGTCGCGCAGATCGACGAACAGCACGCCGCCATGGTCGCGGACCCGGTGAACCCAACCCGAAAGCCGGACCGTCTGGTCGATATCGCCCTCTCGGAGCGCGCCGCATGTGTGTGACCGGTAGCGATGCATAGTCGTTCCAAAAACTGATGTCGGAGGAGAATCGCGATAGGAAATTTCCTATCCGAAGGCGCTGGGTTTACCCGAGCCCGCTCGGGGCGGCAACCAAGGGAACGCCCGCTTTTGGCCCGAAACTGCAGATTTTGCTGCGATCCGGCGCCAGATGGGCGCCAATCGTTTGCCTATTCGGCCCGCAGGCCTATCTTCGGGATATGACCATTCATTTCCCGTTCCAGAACACCTATTCGGCGCTGCCGGCGAACTTTTTCGCCCGCGTCGCGCCGACCCCGGTGGCCGCCCCCCGCCTGATCAAGCTGAACCGGCCGCTCGCGGTCCAGCTCAGGCTGGACCCGGACCTGCTGTCGACGCCGGAAGGCGCCGAGATCCTTGCCGGAAAGCGGCTGCCTGACGGCGCCGACCCGATCGCCATGGCCTATGCCGGCCATCAATTCGGGCACTTTGTTCCCCAGCTCGGCGACGGCCGCGCCATCCTGCTCGGCGAGGTCATCGACAAGGACGGCGTCCGCCGCGACATCCAGCTCAAGGGATCCGGCCCGACCCCGTTCTCCCGCCGCGGCGACGGCCGCGCCGCGCTCGGTCCGGTCTTGCGCGAATACATCGTCAGCGAGGCGATGTTCGCTTTAGGCATCCCAACCACCCGCTCGCTCGCTGCCGTCGTCACCGGCGAGCCCGTGATGCGCGAGACCGCGCTGCCCGGTGCGGTGCTGACCCGCGTCGCCGCGAGCCACATCCGCGTCGGCACCTTCCAGTTCTTCGCCGCCCGCGGCGACACCGACGGCGTGCGCGCGCTCGCCGACCATGTCATCGCCAGGCACTATCCCGAGCTGAAGGACGCCGCCCAGCCCTATCACGCGTTGCTCGCCGGCGTCGTCGCGCGGCAGGCCGCGCTGGTCGCGCGCTGGCTCCTGGTCGGCTTCATCCACGGCGTGATGAACACCGACAACACCTCGATCTCGGGCGAAACCATCGATTACGGTCCCTGTGCCTTCCTTGATGCCTACAACCCGGCGCAGGTGTTCTCATCGATCGACGAGATGGGCCGCTACGCCTATGCCAACCAGCCGCGCATCGCGTTGTGGAATCTGACCCGGCTCGCAGAATGCCTGCTGCCGCTGTTCGCGGACGAGCAGGAGAAGGCCATCGAGCAGGCGCAAGTGATCCTCGGCGAATTCCCCGAAAAGTTCACCGCAGCCTATAACGCCGGCCTGCGCGCCAAGGTCGGCCTGTTCACCGTGCGCGACGGTGACGAGGCGCTGATCCAGGATCTGCTCGACGCGATGGCCAAGAACGCAGCCGACTTCACGCTGACCTTCCGCCATCTCGGCGAGGCCGCAAGCGATGACGCCGCAGACGTCCGCGCGCAGTTCACCGATCCCGCGGCGTTCGACGAATGGGCCGCCCGCTGGCGCACCCGCCTCGCGCTGGAGCCGCAAGCGCCGGCCGAGCGCAAGGCCGCGATGCAGGCGGTCAATCCGGCCTTCATCCCGCGCAACCACCGGATCGAGGCGGTGATTGCGGCTGCGGTGAACTCGGATGACTACGCGCCGTTCGAGGAATTGCTGACGGTGCTGGCAAAACCCTATGAGGACCAGCCGCAGTTCGCGGCCTACGCCGATCCGCCGCTCCCCGAGCAGCGCGTGACGCAGACGTTCTGCGGGACGTGAGGTCTTTCCGCCGTCATTGCGAGGAGCGCAGCGACGAAGCAATCCATACCTCCGTGCATGCGAGCCGATGGATTGCTTCGCTTCGCTTGCAATGACGTTGGTGCGACCCTCACACCGTCACCACGATCTTGCCGAACTGCGTGTTCGACTCCAGGTACCGGTGCGCCTCGACGATCTCCTCGAACGCAAACGTCCTGGCGATGATCGGCCTCAAGGTGCCATCGGCAAGCCCGTCGAGGATGAACGCCTTCGCCGCGGTAAGCCGCGCGGGATCGCGCACGATCTCGTGCACGAGGTAGCCGCGCAGGGTCAGGCTCTTGCCGAGCACGTTGGCGAGCGGAAACGGCGTCGGCTCAGGACTGAGTCCACCATATTCGATCAGGATGCCGCCGGGTGCCATCGCCGCCGTCAGCGGCACGAAGGCGGGGCCACCGACGGCATCGAGCACCACGCGCACGCCGTTCGGTCCCGCGATCTGCTCCAGCCTTGATTGCAGATCCTGCTCCGCCGACGCGATCACGTGCGCCGCGCCGGCCTCGCGCAGCGCCTGCGCCTTGGCCGATGTCCGCGTCACCGCTATCGGGACCGCGCCGATACGGTTGGCGATCTGGATCGCCGCGAGCCCGACGCTGCTCGACGCCGCTGTGATGACGACGAACTCGCCTCGCCCGAGCCTTGCAAGATCGACCAGCGCACCGAACGCGGTGAGATACTGCATCCACACCGCAGCGGCCGTTTCAAAATCGAGCGCGGGCGGATGCTTGACGACAAGCTCCGCCGGAAAGGTCGCGAGCTCGGCATGGGCCGGCCAGCGCACCATCGAGACCGGCGGCACGATGCTCACGGCATCGCCCGGCGCAAATTCTTCGACGCCTTCGCCGATCGCCGCGACAATCCCGGCGGCTTCCAGCCCGAGGCCGGACGGCAGCGTCGCGGTCTCGATATAGCTGCCCCGGCGCAGCGAGGCCTCGGCGCGGTTGAGCCCGAGCGCCTTGACTCGGATCTGAACCTCGCGGGGCGCCGGCGGCGCAACCGCGATCTCCTCGATACGCAGCACCTCGGGACCACCATGCTGGTGAAAGCGGACGCCGCGGGCCATGGGCGAACTCCAAAACAATTGAATGGAATGCCGCTATGCCCGGCGGCGATCGCCGGATAAATCACCCGGTAGCTCCGACAATCGAAACCAGGAGTTTTGAATTGGATCGCCTCACCAGCATGGCCGTCTTCGTCAGGGCGGTCGATCTCGGCTCGTTCGCGGCCGCCGCCGATGCGCTCGAGATGTCGGCCCCGATGGTCGGCAAGCATGTGCGCTTCCTCGAACAACGGCTCGGCGTCCGCCTGCTCCATCGCACCACGCGGCGGCAGAGCCTGACCGATTCAGGGCAAGCCTATTACGAGCGCTGCCGCATCGTGCTCGGCGAGGCCGAGGCGGCCGACGCGCTCGCCTCCGATCAATCGTCGCAGCCGCGCGGGCGGCTGCGGGTGACGATGCCGGCGCTGCTCGGCCGCTACTGCATCGTCCCCACGCTGCTGAAGCTCGCGCAGAAATATCCCGCGCTCGAGCTCGATCTTTCGTTCGGCGATCCGATCGCCGATCTGATGGAGGGCGGTCACGACCTTGCGATCAGGACCGGCGAGCTCAACGAGCAATCCGGCGTGATCGCGCGGCGCATCGCGCGCCAGCGCATGGTGGTGTGCGGCTCGCGCGCCTATCTGAAGGCCCATGGCAGGCCGCGCACGCTCGACGAGCTCGGCCGGCACCAGGCGATCGTCTACCGCCGCTCGGGCCGCGTTCGCCCCTGGCTGTTCCCGCGCGCCGGTCTTGAGCCGCACGAGGTCTGGCCGGCCGGGCGGCTCAGGCTCGACGACCTCGAAGCCATCGCGGATGCCGCAGCGCGCGGCATGGGGCTGGCGTGGCTGCCCTCCTGGCTGGTGCGCGAACGCCTCGACACCGGCGCGCTGGTCCGCGTTCTCGGCGACAGCGGGGAATTTCCCTACGATTGCCACGCGCTGTGGCTGCCGACGCCGCGACTGCCACTCAAGATCCGCTTTGCGGTGGATGCGCTCGCGGCCGCGCTTCCGAAGCTCGTGGCGTAGCGCCGCGCCCCCGATTTGTTTGCAACGATTTCGCGCGCGCATCGTTGGCCGTGCAGCGCGGAACGTGCCGCCTCGTCCGATCCAGGTTCCGTGCCGCCGTGATGATGGAGCGCCAGCATGAACCAGCGCGATGACGACCTGAAAACCGCGATCGAGCGCAGCAACCCGAACGGCGTCGAGCCGCCCTTCTCCGAGGACGATCTGCAGCGACAGCAACTCGGGCCGCGCGGCGTGCCCGGGCAACCGGACCCGGCGAAGATGACGCCACAACGCGCCAAGAAGACGCCGGTCGATTCCGGTTCCGGCGGCCACACCGCCTGAACGCCGAAACAACCTGAACGCCGAAACAAGAAAGGATTCACGATGAGGATCACCAGCTTCAAGGACATGTATGTCGCCGAGCTTCAGGAACTCGCAAGCGTCGAGGAGCAGCTCGCCGTGGCGCTGGCGCGGATGGCGGAGATCGCCTCGCATCCGTCGCTCAAGGATGCGTTCAGCCGCCATCACCGCGAGACCATCGTGCAGGGCGAGCGGTTGAAGTCGCTGCTGCGGATGCACGGGGCCGATCCGCTGGAGCACACCGACCAGGCCATGCAGGCGCTGATCCACGAGACCGCCAAGATGGTCTCGCTGCTGCCCGACGACAATCTGCGCGATGCCGGCCTCGTCGCGTCGGCGCAGAAGCTCGCGCATTACGAGATCGCCGCCTATGGCAGCGCGGCCGCCCTCGCAGGCCAGCTCAACCTGCGCGACGACCAGCGGCTCCTGCACGACAGTCTCGACGAAGAGCGGCACGTCGACACGCTGCTGACGGCGCTCGCCAAGGGTGAGATCAACCAGGACGCCCTCGCCGCGTGACACGGCAGGATGGGTAGCCCGTAGGATGGGTAGAGCGCAGCGAAACCCATCAGCTCATCTCGCGAGCGGCACCACTATGGGTTTCGCGGAGTTCTATCATCTGGACGCGCCTTGCGCGGCCCCGTTGGCTCTACTCATCCTACGCATCGACGCGCGCGGGAAAAATGCTGCTGCAAATTTCGCGCTTCGCGGAGCTGCTGTCGTTTTTATCTCGCGACTATTGCCCTGCATGGGCCGTTCGATCAGCCTC
This sequence comes from Bradyrhizobium sp. KZN70725, assembly GCF_055264925.1. Taxonomy (NCBI): domain Bacteria; kingdom Pseudomonadati; phylum Pseudomonadota; class Alphaproteobacteria; order Hyphomicrobiales; family Nitrobacteraceae; genus Bradyrhizobium; species Bradyrhizobium sp. KZN70725. The sequence goes on along the minus strand of NZ_JBUYWT010000019.1, from coordinate 8,648 downwards.
TCGTGATTGATGCCATGGGGAAGACGAACGATGAGCTTCAGGTTCAAGCAGGTTTTCGCAGACACCCAACAGGCGCTCGGCGCCGAACCGGCGCAGGCGCAGGCCGTGTTCCAGGCGACTTCGCAACTCGGCGACGGCGTCAATAGCCGCGTTGCCGTGCGGCAGTTCAACGTCAGCGTCGACGAGCCACCGGCGCTGGGCGGCGAGGACACCGCACCGAACCCGGTCGAGTACATTCTCGCCGCGCTCGGCTCGTGCCAGGAGATCACCTATCGGCTCTATGCCGACGCGCTCGGCATTCCCCTCAACGGCGTCTCCGTCAAGCTGTCGGGCGCCATCGATCTGCGCGGCTTCTTCAGCGTCGATCCAGACGTGCGAGCCGGTTTCCAGCAGATCGAGGCCGAGGTCGCCATCGACAGCCCGGCCTCCGCGGCCGACATCGCCCGGCTGAAGGAAACCGTCGACCGTCATTGCCCCGTGCTGGACATCCTGCGCAACCCGACGCCGGTGGATCTGAAGCTGCGCACCGGACCGCTCAGCGTAGCCGCCTAGCTTCGCGATGTGAGCGTTAACTCACTCTCCACCATGCGCCGAGGCCGGCAGCGGTAACCATAAGGCTTAACAGCGCGTCAACGCTCCCCCAACAAGTCTAACTGTTTCTGATGGGGAGAATGGCCCGTGGACGCATTTGCATTCGAATTTATGGGATTGGCGATGATCGCGCTCTGTCTCGTCGTGCTGGCGATGCCCGCCGCGCGCCGGCCGTCGAAGAACATCCGCTACGAGTGAGAGCCGCGAGAAATAAGGCGCTCAAACGTCATCGAATGGCGATATACTCGCGCTGACAAGTCCTGACCTGGACACAAGTTGCGGGAATTGACGACGCTTGAACAACACCGACGTCCCGCAGCCCGGCACACCGCCCGCCACCGCGAGCTCGACGCACTCGCCGCTGGAGGTGCTGCTCATCTTCTTCAAGCTCGGCGTCAGCTGCTTCGGCGGCCCGATCGCCCATATCGGCTATTTCCGCGACGAGTTCGTCACCCGCAGGCGCTGGCTTGACGAACAGGCCTATGCGGATCTGGTCGCGCTCTGCCAATTCCTGCCGGGCCCTGCGAGCAGCCAGGTCGGCTTTTCGCTCGGCCTGATGCGCGCCGGGTACCTGGGGGCGCTGGCCGCCTGGACCGGATTCACGCTGCCCTCGGCGATCGCGCTCGTGCTGTTTGCCTTCGGCGCCAGCGGATTGAGCGGCCCTGCGGGTAGCGGCCTGGTGCATGGCCTCAAGCTGGTTGCGGTGGCGATCGTCGCCCAGGCCGTCTGGGGCATGGCGCGCTCGCTTTGCCCCGATCGCGAACGCGCCTCGATCGCGACGGTCGCAGCACTCGTCATCCTCGCCAGTTCGTCGTCGATCGCGCAGATCGGCGCGATCATTCTCGGCGCCATCGCCGGGCTTTGGTTCTGCCGGGCGCACCAGGCCAACGGAGTCACCCATATCGCGATGCCGGTATCGCGCCGCGTTGGCGTCGCGGCGCTGATCCTGTTTGTCGCGCTGTTGGTCGGACTGCCGCTGCTGTCGCGGACATGGCCCGGCCTCGGCCTGTTCGAGGCCTTCTACCGCTCGGGCGCGCTGGTGTTCGGCGGCGGCCACGTCGTGTTGCCGCTGCTGCGCGAAGCCGTGGTGACGCCGGGCTTTATCGGCGACGATGCGTTCCTGACCGGCTACGGCGCCGCGCAGGCGGTGCCGGGCCCGCTGTTCACCTTTGCCGCCTATCTCGGCGCCGTGATCGGCGGCCTGCCGGGCGCGATCGTCGGCCTCGTCGGCGTCTTCCTGCCGGGACTTCTCGTGCTGCTCGCGGCGCTGCCGTTCTGGGATAGCTTTCGCAAACGGCCGGCGGCGCAGGCGATGATGCGCGGCGTCAACGCCGCCGTCGTCGGCCTTCTGGGGGCCGCGCTCTACAATCCGGTGTGGACCAGCAGCGTGCACCGTCCGCTCGATTTCGGCATCGCGCTGGCCGGCTTCGTCCTGCTCACGGCATGGCGCGCGCCGCCGCTCGTGGTGGTCGTGCTCAGCGCGGCCGCCGGCATCGCCACGGGGCTCCTGCAATCGTGAACGATCGCGCGGTCGTTTCGCCGGGTGGATTAAGAACGCCTTCATGCCTCGCCGCCACGATAGCGGATATATGCCGAGCGTTTCTAAACAACCGGATCCGACCCGAGTTCCCGTGCTGGACCTGCTGCGGCTCGCCGCGGTCGGGGCCGTGATCCTGTACCATTACGGCTTCTGGGGCGTGGCATCGAACGGCGTGCAAAAGGTGGCGATGCCGTACCTCGCCCCGGTCGCGCAATACGGCTTCCTCGGCGTCCCCGTGTTCTTCGCGATCTCTGGCTTCGTCATCGCCTATTCCGCCGAAGGCCGCACGCCGGTCGGTTTCGCGATCGCCCGCTTCAGCCGGATCTATCCGACCTTCGTCATCTGCATGACGCTGACCTTCCTCGCGACGCTGCTGTTGGGCCACGCGTACTTCCACGTGACGTGGGGGCAATGGCTGGCAAACCTCTTTATCGCAGCCCCGATGCTCGGTCAGCCCTACATGGACGACGCCTACTGGTCGCTAGTGATCGAGGTCGTATTCTACGTCTGGATCACGCTGTTCCTGGCCTGGGGCATCTTTCCGCGGCGCATCGACACGCTCATCGTGGCGTGGATCGCAATCACCTTCGCCAACGAGCTGACCCTCGACGTTCCCCTGTTCGAAAAGCTGTTCATGGCCGACGACAGCGGCTTCTTCGCCGTCGGGCTCCTGATCTATGAGCACTACCGGGGACGGCGCGACACCAGGCTGTACAGCCTGCTGACGCTGGCGATCGGCACGGCGACGTTCCAGGCCGTGCACAAGCTGGAGCGGCTCGGCGTCCACACCCATGGCAGCTTCGATCCCCGCGTCGTGACGGTGATCTGCATCGTCTCGCTCGGCATCGTGTTCGCCGCCACTCGCATCAAGTCGGTAGCCCTGCCTGCAGGCCTCGTCAGGGCCGTCGGCGGCATCACCTATCCGCTCTATCTGCTGCATCTGCAGCTCGGCTACGTCATCCTGCTCTTGATCACACCAACGCCGGACGCGCTGTCGACCGCGCTGGTCGTGACGGGCATGGTGGTGCTGGCATGGCTCGTCTGGCGCTTCCTCGAAGGCCCCGCGCATTATCCCGTCAGGGACAGGCTGACGATGCTGGCCTCGCGGCACGGATGGCCGTCACGCGTTCGCGCGAACGAAGCCCGGATCGATCGGGACGACGTTGCCTCGCCAATCGAGGCCAGCAGCATCGCCAACCGCTGATCAGTTCGGCGCACATCGCCGGAACAGCATCCACCCAACGTTGCCGCCGCCGCGAACTTGGGCCGAAGCGAACACCATCATTCATCTGCGATGCGTGGAGACGACGGTCAGGCGCAAGCGGGCGGACGGGCCCCGGGGCGCCTCTGTATCCTTAGACCCGCCCGCTCCATTCTTGATCTCCGGGCATTTCCATTGCCAGTTCATTCGCCAGCTCGAGCGCTTCCTTGACGTCAGGCGTACCTAGACCTTCCGTGAACGTTCGAACGACGGGTAGCAACAGCTCGGCCGCTCGCGCCTGTTTGCCGGAATGTCGCCATAGGCGCGCCAGGCTGACAGCTGACCGTAATTCAAAGGACCGCGCGCTTTGCCTGCGCGCCAGCTCGATCGAGGCGAGGAACATTCGCTCGGCGGATTCAACGGACGATGATCTCGAGTCATTGAGCGTCATCTCACCTTGCAGACGATAGATCTCGGCTTCGTAAAAATGCTCTCTCGTTCTTCTCCCGATCGCCAGTGCGCTGTCGAGTTCGTGCAAGGCAGCATCCGGCAAGCCGGCACTTGCATAAGCCTTCGCGAGCAGGCTTCTGAACCAGCAACTGGCTAGCCGGGCGCTCATGCCCTCGTAACCGTCGATAGCCATTCGCATCTGGTTCAATCCCTCATCGACATTCCCGAGCTCGGTCATCGCCCATCCTCGCAGGATGGTCGTCTGATGCTTCCAATGCAGGAAGCCGTGTTCCGATGAGAGAGCCAGTGCCCTGTTGGTGTAGTCGTGGGTCCCTTCGACATCGCGGAGATGCTGGCAAACGTAAGCGCCGAATGTCAGCGCAAATGACAGCGTGAAGGGGTGGCGAAGGTCTTCCGCTTCCGAAATAGCCTGCTGGCTATATCGGCGCGCCGCGTCAGGACGGCCCAGAAACCACGACACGTACCCGAGATACGAGAGCGAGACGATGCCAGGATGGATGCCATGCGTTGCCGTCAGGGCGCCGTGTAGATCAGGACTGTACAGATTCCTGAAGCGATGAAGGTGATGTTCGGCGGCGACAAACCGCCCGCGGTACAGCATGGTCATCGCGATCGCCCGATGCGCCTCGATCAGATATCCCGTCTGTTGCGTCGCGGACGAACTTTGGTTCGATGCCTCGCGCCTTGCGAACTGCAGGAGCTCCGCGCTCAGCTCATGCGCCCGTGCGAGATCGCCGCGGATGAAGTGGCACACCCAAAGTCCGCGCGTCGCCGCAAAGACCTTCGCCATGTTGCCAAGATTCCGGCCGAGTTCGAGCGCGCGAACATAGTTCTCCTCGACTTCCTGCACGGCGTATCCCTTTGCCGCGATCAGGGCGGTGCCCAGGGCGATGCGAAGCTCAAGCTCGGACTCGTTTCGGCCCTGCATGCCGGGTGAGGCTTGCAGAACCCCGAGCCCACGACGCAAATGACCGATCGCCTCCAGAGTCGCACCCTTCATTGCGGCCTGCTTTCCGGCCTTGAGCCAGAAACCCGCAGCCGGCTCGCTTTGTCCAGACTCGGTCAGGTGGTAGGCGAGAAGCTCCGGTTCGCGCTCGATCTTTTCCGGATATTTTTCGGCCAGCACGCGTCCGATCTTGGCGTGCAGCGTCCGTCTTTCCCTGTGCAACAAGCTTTCATGCGCCGCATTCTGGATCATCACGTGCTTGAACGAGTACAGCGCCTCCGGCAGAAAGCCGAAGCGGACGATTAATCCGGCTGCCTCCAGATGGTTCAGGGCGGCTTCGATCTGGTCCGCCGGCGCTTCGGCAACCTCGCGAAGGATCTCATAAGAAAACTCGCGGCCGATGGTAGCGCCGATCTGCGCGATTTTCTTGAACGATCCCATCCGGTCGAGGCGGGCCATCAGGGAATCGTTCAATGTCGCGGGAATAGCGAGCTGATGCCACGGACCGGACAAGACGTAACGTCCATGTTGCTCAGTCAAGACGTCGGATTCGAGAACGGCCTTGGTCAGCTCTTCAAGGAAGAGCGGCACGCCATCGGTTTTGACAATGATGTCCTCAATCACCTCTCGGGGAAGCTCCTTTTCTCCAGCCACACGTTCGACCAATATCGTGCGGACCTGTCGGCCGAGACGCTTGAGGTTCGCACTGATGGTGTGCGCGTGATCCTTCCAACCCGGCTGAAACTCCGGACGACCGGTGATCACGACAAGGATCGACGTGGTGCGAACGTTCTCCACCAGCAGATCGAGTACGGCCCGCGAGGTGGGATCGATCCAATGTGCGTCCTCAAAATCGATCAGGAGCGTCTGCCCGCGCGCTTGCGCGAGCAGATGGTTGACGAGCGTGGCGATCGTCGCATCCTTCAGCTGTTGCGGCGAGAGATCCAGGGCCGCGTAGCGGTCCCCGGTGGGAATTGAAAGCAACGCCGCAAGGATCGGCACCACTGTGTCCGCCTCGCCGTTCGAGGCGGCGACACCAGCTTCAAGCTTTGTCAGCCAAAGCGCAGACGCGTTCTCGCCGTCAAGGCCGAGCGCGAATTTGAGATGCTCGATGAAGGGGTGAAAAGCGGTGCTGCTGTAATAGGGAGAGCACTGGAACGAAACTTGTCCGTGCTGATCACCTGCGATCCGCTCCCGCAATTCCTGAACGATCCTGGACTTTCCAATTCCCGGCTCGCCGGTCAGCAGCACGACCTGCCCCTCATGGGCTTTCGCTTGCTGCCAACGCGTGAGCAGCAGCGCAACCTCTTCGGTGCGGTTGACCAGCGGCGTCAATCGGGAGCCCATGGCTGCGGCAAATCGCGTCTCGGCGCGGCAGGGCCGAACCACGAGCCAGGCCTGGGCCTTCGCGGATATCCCCTTCAGCGCGTGAAATCCGAAGTCCTGGTAGTCGAACTTTCCTCTCAGCAGGGATTGCGTCGAAGACGCAATGACGACGCCGTCCGGAGGCGCCAAGGCCTGCAGACGGGCAGCCAGATTTGGGGTCTCGCCGACTGCGGAATCGTGCTCCTCGGTGTCCTGTCCGACCAGGTCTCCGACGACAACAAGGCCGGTCGCAATCCCGATGCGCACACTGGGCTCATGACTTGCAACGTCGCGGGCGTCACTCGCTCTCGCCGACGACAGGCTCCGTACAATTTCGAGCGCCGCGCGCACCGACCGCTCGGCGTCATCCTCATGCGCATTCGGATAGCCGAAATAGACCAGAATGCCGTCCCCGAGGTAGCGGGCCGCGAAGCCTTCGTACCGCTTGACCACGCTGACGCACTTTTCCCTGAAGCTCGCGATCACGTCGCGGACGTCTTCGGGATCGAACTGCTCGGACAGCGAGGTCGAACCGACCATGTCGCAGAACATCACGGTCAGCTGGCGCCGCTCGGCGCTCACCGCCGCGCTTTCCGCGACGCTCCTACCGCCGGCGGGACCTTTTGCCGAACGGGTCAGGGAAGCAACCGCGCGCTGCAAGCGCTTGCGGTCTCCCAGCGGAAGTCCAAGTTCGACCAGATCCTGCTCGGTCAAATCGGGCAGGATGTCCAAACCGATGCGATGCAGGACAAAGAGGTCGCTATACTGGCCGAGATCAACGGTTTCGAGCCAGTGCTTGAGAGCAGCCTCCATATCGGCGCTTGGCTGTTTCTCCGGCATTGTGATCCGTCCGACTGCGGGCCATCGGCGACAATGGGCCTCGTTCGACGATGCCAAGGGACCTGTTTACCCCAGACTGGACGCGTTCACAAAGTGCGAAAACAAGGAGCAGACCGATCGAAGACGCACTCTGCCCTCGGTCACTCGGATATTCGAGATAGCGCACGCGCTGGTATTTTGGCCCTTCGCCGACTGCGATGGCGCTGTAGGCGAAACCAGAGTCGCCCCCTCGGGCGCCATCATCCAACCTCCGGCATGTTCGGTACTCGGCGCGACAAAGGCGCCCGGCGAACGACGGCGTGACTCACGAATTTGCGCGCGGAGCCATTCGATTTTGCGCGCTATGACAGGCAGCCCCTGCCACCGAGTTGCCCGTCTGGGGCTATCCAGTCCTTGGCAACGCTGCCCGGTGCCGTGACCAGCGATTGCTCGCCAATCCGGCACGGAACACCGCGTCAGCGCTGTTGGGGATGGTCTGCGCGAACCATCGGTCGACATCCGGCGAGGTTTGGGTCGTCGGCTCGTCGCGATAGCGAAGCCGGCCATAGGCCCCCCGCATCACCATCGTCGTCTTCTCGACGGTTTGACGAGGGTACAGGGTTGCAGCCAGTTTGAGACAGAGATCGTCGAGATCATCCGCGTGCGTGTCGTCCGAGATAGCCGGCACGACGCTGCGGCACTGCGCGCGACCCAGCACGTAGATGACGGGATTTCTCGTTCGCCAGCACAAGCAGAATTCAGCCGGCGCCGCCGGGTGACCGAACTCCGCCGTCATAGCGGTATCGAACATCCGCTTGAAAGAGCCGCGACCACGATGCGTGTCTCTGACGGCGGTACCCGAGAGATAGATCACCGACGTGCTGGCAAGGGCGAGGCGCTGAATGATGAGGTAAGCCACGCATTCACCGCCGTGATGGAGCAGGACAATGCCGTGGTCGGGCTTGAACGGAGAGTGTTCGCGGGACCAGAACTTTTCCTCCGTCAACCAATTCGTGTCGATGATGCTGTTGATGCTCTCGAGCACTGCATCGCGGCGTTGTTCCGGGACTTCAGAGGCGATTTGAAACAGCTCGCTGGTGACAGCCCCGGGCTGCGTCGCGATCACGATAGCGGCTCCTTGGTCATCGACTTCAGGTTGCTTTGGCAGAATACGGCACCCATGATCGGCCAGGCAAGCCGGCCCCGAGAAAGTGTCAGTAGCTCGTGATCTGTCGCCTGTTTGTAGCTCGTGAAGTGTCGTGTTTTCGGTGCTCCGGAACAAAGGGGGCGCGATGGGCACGGCATCCATTCACGAGGGTGTACGACGGATGCGGTTTTCAGATTTGCTGGATCGGACGGAGGCGAAGGAACTGACGCAGGAGGCAGCATCGGAGGTTCTTGGGATCAGTGTTCGGACGTTTCAACGCTGGGCGGAGCGCTATGAGGCGGAGGGCGACGACGGGCTTGTCGACCGCCGGCTGGGGCGTCGTTCGCCACGGCGGGCGCCGGAGGAGGAACTGGAACGAATGCTTGCGCTGTACCGGGACAAGTACGCGGACTTCACGGTGAAGCACTTCCACGAGCAGATGCAAAAGCGGCATGATTATGTGCTGGGCTATACGGTGACGAAGCTGGCGCTGCACGCGGCGGGGCTGGTGCGGAAGGCTCCGAAGCGTTCGGCGCACCGCAAGAAGCGGCCGCGGCGGCCGCTTCGG
>NZ_JBUYWT010000018.1:0-146308 GCF_055264925.1 Bradyrhizobium sp. KZN70725 | reverse complement strand
CCAGCGCATAGTCGACATGCCCCGGACCGTCGGTGCCGTAATGCGGCGTGCCGCCGTCGAAGTTGCCGGCAAAGTTGGCGCTGGTGCTGATCGGCGCTCCCGTCAGGTTGGTCTCGTCCAGCGTCAGCTGACCCGCAACCGCTGCCGTCGGCGTCCCCAGCGTCGGGCCGTCGTCGTGGATCGCAAACACCCCGCTGCCGAGGTCGATGCCCTTGGTGACGTGATCGCCGTCGGCGTCGGTCACCGTCTGGTTCAGCAGCAGCGCGTTCGCCGCCGTCGTCAGGCTCGCCAGCTCGTCATTGTTGCCGGTGTTGCTGTGCCAGATGTTCTTGTCCTGGGTGAACGTCACGTCGCCGTTCGCCGCCACGCTGATCGTGAAGTACAGCGTGCCGCCGCTGCCGTCCGCCGCCGCGCCGACCTTGCCGGCGATCGAGCCGTCCGCAAGCTGGTACAGCAGGATCTGGCTGCCCTGCCCGATGCCGTCGCCGTCGCCGGCCGTGACGTCGGCCGGATCCAGCGCATACAGCCCCGAGCCGGTGCCGTTGGCCGACAGCGCCAGCGCATAGTCGACATGCCCCGGACCGTCGGTGCCGTAATGCGGCGTGCCGCCGTCGAAGTTGCCGGCAAAGTTGGCGCTGGTGCTGATCGGCGCTCCCGTCAGGTTGGACTCGTCCAGCGTCAGCTGACCTGCAACCGCTGCCGTCGGCGTCCCCAGCGTCGGGCCGTCGTCGTGGAACGACAGCGCCTGGCCGATGTTGATGCTGGCCGAGCCCGAAGTCGTGTCACCGTCGCGATCCGTGATGGTGTCGGTCCGCGTCAGCGTGATCAGGTCGGTTGCCGACAGCGTCACCACGTCGTCCGGATTGGCCGCGTTGGGATGCTGCAGCGCGTGCACCTGATCCAACGTCACAACGCCGGCCGCGCTCACGCTCACCGTGAAGTCGATCACGCCCGCCGGATCCGCAGCCCCGCCGGCGCCAACCCGACCCTCGACCACGTTGCCGTTGACATACAGATAGACATGCTGGCCGGTCGCAACGTCGATCAGCCCGGAGTCCACGCCCGCCGACTTGATGCCGAGCGTGTAGGCCGACGCCGTCGTGCCCGCACCGTCCGCGCCATAGCTGCTGGTCACCGTGAAGTTGTCGGCAAAGTTCGCCGACGCGTTGATCGCCAGGTTGGTCTCGTCAACCACCAGCGCATCCGCCGGCGCCGTTGCCGTCATCGTGATCGCCGGACCATCGTCAAGGATCGTCAGATGCGAGCCGACATCGACGCTCGCACTTGCCGACTGATTGTTGTTGTCAGTCACGGTGGCGGTCAGCGTGATCAGACCCGATGCCAGCGTGATCCCTTCATTGAAGTTGCCCGGTGTTGCCTCATGAACCGCGCGCAGATCGGTCAGCGTCACATGACCCGCGGTGTCAACGGAGACCGTGAGGACCAGATCGCCACTGATCGCCGTGCGCCCTTCCACGACGCCGGCCGCGTTGACCGTCAGCAGAACGTGCTGACCGGTCGCCGAATCGATCAGACCGGAATCTTCGTTCGGGGTCGTGACCGACAGCGCATAGGTCAGCGACTGCTGGCCGCCCGGTACCGTGACGTTGAACGACACCTGCACAGACGCGACCGTTGCCCCTGCGGGTCCGAGCCCCGAACCGGCGACACCATGGTTGGTGGCCGCGGTCAGGAAGCTCTCGTCGACAATCAGCGCCGACAGGGGGTTGCCGGAAATGGTCGGAGGCGGAGCAATGCCCAGCACGAAGCCGGTCGGCGGCACAGGGGTCACGAGGTTCGGCAACTCTTCCTGCGGCGCCAACACGTTCGTCGGCACAGGAGCTAACGGATCAATCGCGAACGGACTGAAATTCGCGCCGCTCGCCTGCGCGTTGCCGTTCGAGTTGCCGCCATTGTCGGCCGCCGGCAACACGGAGGCGTCCGTGCTGATCGGAAAAAGGGTCGCGAACTCCTGGACCGAGACCTCGCGCCCCGGCGCCATCTCGATCGTGACATTCTTCAGTCCATCCGCACGGGAGTCGAAGAACGGCTCAACCGTGACGGTCGACTGGTTGTCGAACAGGATGATCAGCTTTTCGCCGACGTGAACCAGCGTGATCTTTTCATTGGCGATCGACGAAAAGTCGACCTTCACCTTCTGGTCGTATCCAAGATTGACGACCACCGCCTGATCGGTCAGCGGCTTGGTCAGCTTGTAAATTCGTACGGGAGCCGAATTGGTGGAATTGCCGGTGCCGGTTGCCTGAGCGACCTGAAACGAACCCTGCATTATCAACTCCGCAAAATGCGATTAGAGGAAAAGTTGTAGAAAAATTTAGTTTTAGGCTATTGTTAACCCTCCCCGCGGTCAAGAAATGTATTTGGTTAATCAATGCTTTCCGTGGAAGTGTGGTAAAGATCGGACAGGTCGAAGCTGAAAGAACAACGGCTTAGCCGGATTAACTTGGCCAAAGGCAGTATTTCCCCGGCCCCGTTCGTCCTTCCCGGCGATTTGGAGCAGCAGTCGATGCGGGTGATTCTTCAGGCGTGTGCCGCTGTCCTGATTTGGGGATGTTTCGGCGCGGCGGCCGCGCAAGCCCCCGCACAACCTGTCCCCCAGGAGACCACGATCGAGCGCCAGGTTCGCGCCCTGGCCAACCGGGACACCCAGATTGGCCTCTATCTCAACGTGTTACCTGATTGCACGTCGGGCCCGCTGCCGACCATCCGCCTGGTCGCCGCGCCGGCTGCCGGAAAGGTTGTGGTGAAGTCGGCGAAGGCGAAGGCCACCAATTACAAGGCCTGTTTGGCGCTCGAGGTGCCGGCCTATGTCGCCTTCTACAAGGCGCCGCCGGAATTTCTCGGCGATGACGCGCTGACCATCGAGGTCAAGTACCAGGGCGGTCGAACCGAAATTCAGAAGATCACCGTCAAGGTGAGTGCACCAGGCGGGCAGCAGAAGATCTGATGGGTGTTGCCGGCGATCTGAGGCCCGCGCGCCGACCAATCGCCTTACAGCGGCTCGCCCTCGGCTTCGTCCAGCTGCAACGACACCTCGCTCGGTGCGGAGGCCGGCTGCCTGAGCGAAGCTCTATCCTCGTGGCAATCGCTGATTCGGCGGGCAACCACCCGGTCGGTCCGCGGCGCCTGACCAACATTGGTCTTGTTGACCTCGGTATAGGCCTCGTCGCTGAGAACCGTGATGACGGTGCTGACCGGCCCGAGATAGTCGCAGCGGTTGGAGAAGACGTATTTGTTGTTGATCTTCTCCGGCCGCGAAGAGTGGCAATTTCCAACGGACGGAGATGAGAAGGTCGCCTTCATCGCCTGGGTTGGATCGACACAGCGCGTCATTTCGCGCTCGAGCAGCGTTTGCCGGACGTTCGAGGACGTGGCGATTTCCAGCGTCCGCACGAAGCGCCACATTCCCTTTCGGAAGGTCGGCCCGCTGAATCCCTCCTCCGCCATGGCGCTCGGGGAGGCGAGCGCGAACACGGAAAGCGCGGTCACGACGCCAAGCGCGGATGCGAAGATCTTCGACGGGGCGAAGCCCTCACGCGATGTCATTTATTGAATCCCTAACCGGCCGATTGACGCGGATCGCGTGACTTCGCTTGAAGCACGTCCAACCTCACATCATTCAGGAGCATTTCGTGTTAAGACCCCGTAAATGCTTGGCCTTTCCTCGACGCTCTCACGAGCTCTTGCGCCAAACACGGTGAATGCCCGGTTGCTTCAGGCCGAGGCAGCTTCGGCGCGAAAGGAAGCGCAGCGTCTGCGTCGTCGGGGACAAATGGACGCCTCGTCCGCCGCCACTGCCGTTTGATTGCCAGCTAGTGCTGCAAAGCCGCCGCAGCGGACTTGTTAGTCTTGGCCTCGGACTTGGCCTCAATCTTGGCCGCGCTACCGTCGTCGCAGTCGCCGATCCTTGTCGCGACGACCGTGTCGGTCCGGGGATGCTCTCCGGTGCTGATCTCGTTCAGCTCGGTATAGGCCTCGTCGCTGCGCACGGTGATGACGGTACTGACCGTCCCCATGTAATCGCAGCGGTGTCCGAAGGTGTATTGATTACCGACCTTCTCCGGCTTGTCCGAGACGCAGCTTCCGATCGATCCCGAGGCAAAGGTCGCCTTCATGGCGTGGGTCGGGTCGACGCAGCGCGTCGTCTCCGCGTTGACCACCCGATACTTGAAGTTCTTGTTGGCGGTCCTGACCACATCGAGCGTTCGCACGAAGCGCCACAGACCTTTGCGGAAGCTCGGGCCAGAAAAGGCTTGATCGCCCTGAGCCGGCGCTGCCGCAGTTGCCCGGCCGTTCGCCGGTTGAGGAGCCTGAGTCTGTGCATGAGCTGCCAGCGCAGGCAATGAGACAATCATCAGGGTCAGCAGGGAACGTGCAATGCCACCACGGAAGTCCATTCCCACCCCCGATGTCCGTCCGAATGCGTTCGTGATGCGATCCGGTCAGCGCATTGAAGCAATCTCCGGAACACGACTCAATACATCACACGACTTGCAGGGCGAATTGTGGCCAGTAAAGGCGCATTAACGCTACCGGGCAGCTTGCAGCCGAATTCAGACTTACTGCAGCAAACTTGCAACACCTGACACGCCATTCGCGATGGCGCCGGCCGATCTCCCCCGCACCGCATTGGGCAGAGAGGTTTGACCTCAGAGGTTTTTTTTGCTCATTTAGCGCGAGATATTTTCTTCAATTACTTAGCCTATCGCTGGACGAGGGGGCACTGATGCGTATTCGGTTTGGCTACACGGTCGCAGGCATTTTGGCGTTGGGTGCAACGTCGTTCGGCAGCTCCGGGCCGGCGGCGGCAGCGGACCTTGGCCTGGTCACAAAAGCACCGGTCGGCACCTGCACCGAGATCGTCTTCACCTGCGAGAACGGCCATCAATATCCGCTGTGCCCGCGCGCTGTGTCGGTCGAGGGCGAAGTGGTCACGGCCTCCCTGCTCACCGGCCGTGGCGGCATCCATGTACGGCACGTTCCGATGGGCGTCGGCTATCGCTATGCGGGCCGCGGCGTCTGGCTGGACGGCTTCCGGGAAAACGCGCTGCTCAACTTCGGCAAGCGCCACCAGGTGGCGTGCACCATCGCGCATTCATGAGTGCGCGCTCTGCGTCGCTGCAACGGGCGCGACGCAGAGCACCTCAAGCAGCCGAACTCTCCTCACCCCTTGGTGCGGAGCACGGCGCGCGACGAGCGCGAGAACATATATGCCTTCGGATTGACGTAGACCGGGCAGTAGTCCTGCCACTGGTACAGCTGCCAATTCCATTTCCAGCAGCCCGATACGATCTGGGGCTCTTGCACGTAGTCCAGCCGGTACGGCGGATCGCCAAACGGATAGTAGTCGCCGCATCGCGCCGCCGTCGAAGACAGAACGACGATTGAAGCGGCCGCGGCAATGATCACAGAAAATGACTTGTTCATAACGCCCCTCGATCGAATGACGTGACCGCGCGAGAGTGCCAAATCCGCCGGTCGTTATCAAGGTGGCGGCCGCCTGCCCCGAGACGCCAACCGGCCGCCTACACCGCGCGATTCTGCGTCGGCGCGCGGCCGCCGCCATCGGCGACCAGCACTGCGCCCGTCACGAAGGACGCCTCGTCGGAGGCCAGGAACAGGCAGCACGCGGCGATCTCGGCAGGCTCGGCCATCCGTCCCAGGGCAATGCGTCGTTCGACGCCGCGAATCTCGGCATCGGGCGTGGTGCCATTCTGGTCCGCAAGCAGCTGCATTTCATGGGCGCTCATCGGCGTGCGCACCCAACCCGGCGCCACCGCATTGGCGCGGATGCCGTCGGCGCCGTGCGCATAGGCCAGCGAGCGCGTATAGGCGACGACGGCCGCCTTGCTGGCGGCGTAGCTTGCGCTGTCCGGGCTGGCATTGAACGCGGCAACCGAGGCGACGTTCACGATCGCGCCGCCGCGCTGCCGGAGCAGCGGCAGGGACGCGCGACAGACACGCATGGTCCCCGTGAGGTTGACATCGAGCGTCCTGGCCCAGACCTCGTCGGAGACGCTGGCGGGCTGATCCGGCACGATCAGGCCGGCGGCGTTGACCACGATGTCGAGCCACGCCCCGCAGGCGGCGATGGCGTTGGCAATGTCGTCCGGACGCGTGACGTCGCCATGGACCGCCTGCCCACCGCACTCCACTGCTGCTGCCTGCAGCTCGGCGTCGCCGAGGCCGAACAGCACGACGCGCGCGCCGCTCAACGCCAGCAGCGCCGCCGTCGCCCGGCCGATCCCCGTGGCTGCGCCGGTCACCAGCGCCGTCTTTCCGTCGAGCCGCGGCATCAGGGCATGATCCGGAAAAGTGGAAACCGGTTTTCCGAGAAGATCATGCTCGTCTAGACTCCCCACTGCCGCTCGACGGCAAATCCGGTCTCCGGCAGCGTCGAGCCGCCGTCGACGACGATGGTCTGCCCGGTGACGTATTTGGCCTCGGTGGAGGCGAGGTAGAGCATCGCGCAAGCGATGTCGTCGGCGCTGCCCATGTGCCCCATCGGAATGAAGCGCTCGAGCTTCGCCTTGTTCTCCGGCGCGCTCATGGTGCCGCGGCCCGGCTTTTCGATGAAGCCGGCCTCGACGCCGTTGACCGTGATGCCGTCGCGCGCGAGCTCGAAGGCGGCGCCGCGGATGAATGCGTTGACGCCGGCTTTCGCCGCCGAGTAATGCGCGCCGCCGCCCATCGCGACGCGCGCGGAGACCGAGGATGTCACGAGGATGCGCCCGAACCTGACGGCACGCATGTGCGGAATTGCGGCCTGCGCGAGCCAGATGCTGGCGTTGAGGTTCAGCGCCAGCGTATCCTCGAGCTTCGCTTCATCGAGCTCCTCAAGCGAGGACCACGGGCAACCGCCGGCATTGTGCACGACGATATCGAGCCGGCCGAATTTGGCGACGACACCGTCGATCATCGCCCGCAAGCTGCCGCGATCGAGCCTGTCGAACGGAACGCAATGCGCCGCCCGTCCATCGGCCACGAGTTCGCGCGCCAACGCCTCGGCCACATCAAGAGTCCGGTTGGCGATCACCACGGTCGCGCCCGCCTGCGCGAGCCGTCTCACGATGGCGGCGCCGATCCCCCTGCCCCCGCCGGTGACGATGGCGATGCGGCCGCCAAGATTGAACGGAGGCGCCTGCATCAAATCGCTCCCGCGCCGCGCAGCAAGTCGATGAACCGCGCCAACACCGCCGTGTGCGTGTCGACGTCGCGCGCGGACGTCGCCGGACACATCAGCAGCATGGTGTGGAACGGGGTCACCAGAATGCCCTCGTTGATGTAGAAGGCATGCAGCAGGGTCTCGAGATCGGGTTGCCGGCCGGCAATGACGTCGGCGCCGTTGCGTGGCGGGTGCGGCATGAACATGATCTCGGCGCGCGCGCCGATCTGCGTCACGTGCCAGGGCAGACCGGCCGCCGCGATCAGGCGGCGCGCTTCCTGCGCGAGCCAGGTCGCGGTTCCGATCATCCGCTCGTAATTCGCAGAGGTCAGCACCTTCTCCAGCACCGCGCGCATGGTCGCGACCGTCAGCGCGTTGCCGGCGAGCGTGCCGCCGAAGCCGAGATGCGCCGACTGCCGCTCGCGCGGATTGACGTGGGGAACGAGTTTCCAGAGCCGCTCGACGATCTCCTGGCTGAGCCCGAACACGCCGGCAGGGATGCCGCCCGCGATCGCCTTGCCCGCGACGAAGATGTCGGACTCAAGTCCATGGCTCCTCGTGTAGCCGCCCGGTCCGCAGGACAGTGTGTGGGTCTCGTCGATGATGAGGACGGTGCCGGCGCGGCGGGTCAGGTCACGCAACGCATGGTGAAAACCGGGATCGACCGGGATCATGCCGAAATTCGTCATCAGCGGCTCGGTCAGCACGCAGGCGACGTCGCCATGCGCAAGCGCCGCCTCGAGGCCCGCAACATCGTTGAATTCAACGACCCGGCTCACGGCATCATGATCGATGCCGTTGGGATGGATCATGTTGCGCAGGCCGACCCGGCCGTCGCGGATCTCGACATGCGCCTCCTCGACGCCGCCATGATAGCAGCCGGAGAACACCAGCACCTTGCGCCGGCCGGTGATCATACGCGAGATGCGGATCGCGGCACGGTTGGCGTCGGTCGCCGACGTCGTCAGCGTCCAGTATTTCGGGCCGAAGCGCCGCGACAGCTCGGCGCCGACCCAGATACTGTCTTCCGTCGGCAGCATCATGGTCGCGCCACGCTTGAGCTGAGCGAGCGCCGCCTCGGTCACCGCCTCGGGCGCGTGCCCACACATGCCGCCGGTGTCGCCAAGGCAGAAATCGATGTAGTCGCGTCCGTCGATATCCCTGATATGCGCGCCCTGCGCCTCCTCGGCATAGACAGGGAAGCCGCCGGCCCAGCGCCGCATCCAGTGCGACGGGCCGCCATAAAGATAATGCTGCCTTCCCTCCTGCCAGGCCGCGGCCGAGCGCGGGTGCAGCGCGCGAAAGCGCTCCTGCTCGGCATCGAGCAATCGGTTCAGAACGCCCGTGCGTTCGGCAGTTGCAGCTGTCATAGCGCGATCCAGGCGGTCTTGAGGTCGGTATAGGCGTCGAGGGCGTGCAGTGACTTGTCGCGTCCGAAGCCGGATTGCTTGAAGCCGCCGAGCGGCACCGTGATGTTGGCGCCGCCATAGGCGTTGACGTGCACGACGCCGGCCTTGATGGCGCGCACCATACGATGCGCCGTCGACAGACTTGCGGTCCACACCGCCGACGCAAGTCCATAGGGGGTCGCATTGGCGAGCGCTGTGGCATCTTCCTCGCCCTCGAACCGCGTCACTGCCAGCACCGGGCCGAACACCTCATCGCGCCAGACCTGCATCGACGGCGTCACGTCGGTGAGGATCGCGGGCGCCATGAAATTGCCGCCGCTCTCGACGCGGATCTGCTCGCCGCCGATCAGCCGCGTCGCGCCCTGCGCTTCCGCGCCGGCAACGGCATCCAGGTTCTTGCGCAACTGCGGCTTGCTCGCGATGGCGCCGATATCCGAGGTCAGTTCGAGGGGATCGCCGACGCGGAGCTTCGCGGTGGCGTCGCGCAGTTCGGCCATGAAGCGATCATAGATCGAGGACTGCACCAAGAGCCGCGATCCGGCCACGCAGACCTGGCCGGAGTTTCGGAAGATCCCGCTCGCGGAGACCTTGGCCGCATGCTTGATGTCAGGCACATCGGCGAACACGATGTTGGGCGACTTGCCGCCAAGCTCCAGATGGACGCGCTTCAAGTTCGATCGCGCCGAGCATTCCAGGAGACGACGGCCCACCGCACCCGAGCCGGTGAAGGCAAGCACATCGACATCCATGTGCAGCGCAAGCGCCTCGCCGGCCGATGCGCCGCGGCCGGTGACGACGTTGAGCACGCCGTCGGGCAACCCCGCCTCGGTCGCGAGCTCGGCAAACCGCAACAGCGTCAGCGAGGCAAGCTCCGGCGGCTTGACCACGACCGAATTTCCGGCGGCGAGCGCCGGGCCGATCTTCCACGCTCCGATCATCAGCGGGAAATTCCACGGCACGATCACGCCGACGACACCAAGCGGCTCGCGATGCACGAGCCCGAGCACATCGCCTGAGGTCGGCGCGATCTCGCCATAGACCTTGTCGATCGCCTCGGCGTAGTACCGGATGGTGCCGGCGGCCGAGAGCGGCTCGGCCTTGTAGGCCATGCTGATCTCGGTGCCGTTGTCGCGCACGCCGAGCACCGCAATCTCGAGCGCGTGCCGCTCGATGAGATCGGCGAACCGAAGCAACACCTTCTTGCGTTGCGCCGGCGCGGCGCGCGACCAGCTGCCCTGATCGAATGCCTGCCGCGCATGTCTGACCGCGGCGTCGACATCGGCCACGTCGCCGTCAGCTATGCTGGTCAATACCTTGCCGTCGATCGGCGACACGACATCAAGCCGTGCCTCGCTGATCGCCGGTGTCGGCCGGCCGCCGATGAAGAGCTGCTGGGCCGGAATGATGGCCGCGCGTAGTCGATCGATCTGGGCTTGCTGCATGCGAGACAATTATGACGATGACAAAAGCGGCTTCCGAGCGAGACCGCTGGCACCGTGCAATCCTCGCCAAATCAAGGCTTTGGCAGCAATCAACCGATAGGTGGATGTCACGGCAAGGCACGCCCCAATAGCGTGATCGCACGATGGCCGAGCGCTCCGCCTGCGTTATCCAAACCGGTTGTCACCATCCCTTACGCCTGCCGGCGAGCCGAAGGTCATGCCTGAGATGACGCAGCCCCGCATTCTCCTGATCGGAACGGGAGACACCAAGGCCGACGAACTGCTGTTCATGAGCGAGTGCATCGCCCGCGCCGGTGGCCGAACCATCATGATGGACATCAGCGTGCTCGGCGATCCGCCGTACCAGGCGGCACATGACAAGCACGCGGTGGCGGCCGCCGCACAGACCACGATCGAGGCGATCGCATCGAGCGGCGACGAGAATTCCGCGATGTCACTGATGGCGGTTGGCGCCGCCAATCTGGCGCGCGCGCTCGCGGAGCGCGATACCATCGACGGCGTGATCGCGATCGGTGGCACGATGGGCACCGACCTTGCGCTCGACGTCGCGCAGGCGCTGCCGCTCGGCCTGCCGAAGCTGATCGTCTCGACCGTCGCCTTCTCACATCTGATCCCGCCCGAGCGCGTCGCCGCCGATCTGATGATGATCCTATGGGCCGGCGGTCTCTACGGCCTCAACGGCACCTGCACCGCCGTGCTGTCGCAAGCCTGCGGCGCGATCGTCGGCGCCGCCAGAAGCGCAATCAGGCCGCGCAAAGACCGGCCGGTCGTTGCGATCACCTCGCTCGGCAAGAGCTGCCTACGCTATATGGTCGAGCTCAAGCCGCAGCTCGAGCGGCGCGGCTACGAGGTGGTCGTCTTCCACACCACCGGCATGGGCGGCCGCGCGATGGAATCGATCGCCGCGCAAGGCGGCTTTGCCGCGGTGCTGGACCTCAGCCTGCAGGAGGTCGCCAACCAGCTCACCGGCTCGGTGGTCAATTCCGGCGCTGACAGGCTGGAGAATGCGGGCAGAGCCGGCATTCCACAGATCGTCGCGCCGGGGGCGATCGACATGGTCGACTTCCCGGCATGGCTTGGGGTTCCGAGCGAGCTGTCGGATCGTCCATTCCACGCGCATAACCGGCTGCTTGCGTCGGCAACGTCGGGATCCACCGATCGCCAACGGATCGCCCGCGCGATTGCCGGGAAACTGTCCCAGGCCAACGCTCCCGTTGCCTTCGTGCTGCCCGCCGGCGGCATCCAGCAATGGGATCGCGAAGGCGAAGCGTTGCACGATCCTGACGCTCTCGCCGCCTTCGTCGACGCCATGCGATCGGCGATCAAGGCGCCGGTCGAGCTGCACGAGATCACGGATCACATCAACAGCGCCGCATTCAACGAAACGGTGCTCGGCGTCTTCGACCGATGGGTCGCTGCCGGCATTGTTCCTCGCGGCCGCACCACGGTTGCCGCATGAGGAGGCCGCTTGCCCAGGCGCTGGTGCTCGACTTCGGCGGGGTAATCTCGAAGACATTGTTCGAGACCCACGACCTGACCGAGCGCACGCTCGGACTCGCCCCCTGCACACTGAAATGGCTCGGACCGTTCGCGCCCGACAGCGATCCGCTTTGGACGAGCATGCAGCTCGGCGAGATTTCGGAACGCGACTACTGGCTGACCCGCAGCCGCGAGGTCGGGCGCTTGGTCGGCGAGGACTGGCGCGACATGGAGACCTTCGTGAAACGCGCGCGCGGCGCCGATCCCGACACCGTGATCCGCCCTGAGGCAGCGCGCGCGATCACCCTCGCCGCCGATGCCGGGTTCCGGCTCGCTATCCTCTCGAACGAGCTCGACCTGTTTTACGGCACCGATTTCCGCAGCCGCCTCTCCATCCTCAAGCGCTTCGATACCATCGTCGATGCCACGCATACCGGCATCCTGAAGCCCGACCCCCGCGCTTATCAAAGCGTGCTGGACGAACTGGCGCTGGAGGCAGACAATTGCGTCTTCGTCGACGACCAGCGCCGCAACATCGCAGGCGCCGCCGCATGCAACATGCGCACGGTGCTGTTCGAT
Source organism: Bradyrhizobium sp. KZN70725 (assembly GCF_055264925.1). Lineage (NCBI taxonomy): Bacteria > Pseudomonadati > Pseudomonadota > Alphaproteobacteria > Hyphomicrobiales > Nitrobacteraceae > Bradyrhizobium > Bradyrhizobium sp. KZN70725. The sequence goes on along the minus strand of NZ_JBUYWT010000018.1, from coordinate 134,192 downwards.
GTGCGCAATCCTGCCGCGTCCTACAGCGAGGCGCTGCGGCATTTCGGGCTGCAGTTCGACTAAAGCGCTTTCGAGCGAAGCGGGTACCGGTTCGCGTGAAGAAAACGCGTCAAGACCAGAATCTGGAGCTCGGTCCCGATTCCATCGGAACGAAAAAGGCTCCAACCGGACAGGGAACGATCATGCGCGACAGAAACTTCCTGGTTGAGAACAACGCCAAGCCGATCTGGCACCCGATGGCTCATCCCGCCGAGATGCGGGCGCAGCCGCCGCGGATCGTGATGAAGGGCGAAGGCGTCGAAGTCACCGATATCGACGGCAAGACCGTGATCGATGCGGTCGGTGGATTGTGGAATGTCAATCTCGGCTACAGCTGCGATCCGATCAAGCAGGCGATCGCGGACCAGCTCAGCGCGCTGCCGTATTATTCGGGCTTCCGCGGCACCTCATCCGGCCCCTCGATCGAGCTCGCCTACGAGCTCACCGAATGGTTCAAGCCGGAAGGCATGGTGCGCGCTTTCTTCACCTCGGGCGGATCGGACTCAGTCGAGACCGCGCTACGGCTCGCGCGGCAATACTGGAAGATCAAGGGCCAGGCTGATCGCACCAAGTTCCTGGCGTTGAAGAAGGGCTATCACGGCACCCATTTCGGCGGTGCCTCCGTCAACGGCAACGCCAATTTCCGCCGCAACTACGAGCCGATGCTGCCCGGCGTGTTCCATATCCCCGCGCCGTCGACCTATCGCAATCCCTTCAACGAGACCGATCCCGCAAAACTCGCGCAGCTGTGCGGGGCGACGATGGAAGAGGAGATCGCGTTCCAGGGCGCCGACACCATCGCGGCCCTCATCATGGAGCCGGTGCTCGGGGCCGGCGGCGTGATCGTGCCGCCGGACAGCTTCATGAAGCTGGCCCGTGAGATCTGCAACCGTCACGGCATCCTGATGATCGCGGACGAGGTCGTCACCGGTTTCGGGCGCACCGGCGCATGGTCGGGTTCGCGGCTCTGGGGCGTGAAACCCGACATGATGACGATGGCTAAGGCGATCACCTCGGGCTATTTCCCACTCGGCGCGACGCTGATCGGCGAGCAGGTTGCGGAAGCTTTCGAGGCCGACACGACCACGTTCGGCTCGATCGGCCACGGCTACACCTATTCCGGCCATCCGGTCGGCTGCGCCGCGGGCCTTGCGGCGCTCGCCGAGACCCGCCGCCTCAAGCTGGACGAGAATGCCGCCGCACGCGGCGAGGACCTTGCGCGGGCACTTGCCGCGCTCAAGGCGAAGCACGCGCTGGTCGGCGACGTCAGAGGCAAGGGTTTGATGGCCGCACTCGAGCTGGTCGCCGATCGCGACAGCAAGAAGGCCGCCGACAAGAAGACGATGGCGAAGGTCGCCGATGCGGCCTACGAGGCCGGGGTGATGCTGCGCGTCTCCGGCAACAACCTGATCCTGTCCCCGCCCCTGATCCTGACGTCGGCCGACGTGCGGCGGATCGCCGAAGGAATCGACGCCGGCCTCTCAGCGGCCGGTTGACAGCACGCTGACGCAAGCCATGGCGCGCTCAAACAGCGCGCCATCCGCCTTGTCGCGGTCGAGGCAATCGGCCAGCGACGCGGCCGACATACTCTGGTCGGTGCAGAAGATGCGCATGAAATCGGCCGCCAGCGCGACCTTGCGCGGCTCGGATTGGCGCTCCCAATCGTTGCTGCTCAGATAGAGCAAGGACGCATCGTCAACGCTGCTTTCAGCCGCCACGCCACGCGCGACCGGTCCGGTCGCCAATAGCGCCAGCAGCGCGCCGGCCACCGCTCCGATGCGATGCGCGCGGCCGCTCATTTCGTCTCCCTGGCATTCACCATCGGCGGCACGTCGAGCGCGGGATTGCGATCGAAGAAGTTGAACGGACGCAGCCGGAAGCCATGCCACAGGCCGGGCATAACCGGCCAATCCTCGGCGCGCGGCACGTGGCGGAAGCCGACCGTGTACCACAGCACGAGGTCGCGGTCCTCGATCGGCCGCTTCGCCGCCGTCCATTTCGGCAGGCCGTCGACCTCGGGGTTTCCGTTCGGATACATGCCCGCGGCGTAGCGCTCGTCCTTGGCGTAGGCCGAGGTCCATAGCGTGTAGGCGCTGAAACCCGCGCGCAGCTGGATCGGATCGTCCTTGGCGAGCAGCGAGACGTCGGAGTGACCGGGCATCAGCTGATAGCTCGTGCGATAGCCGCGGCTGTTGGTCTTGCCTGTGCTCTCGATCCTGAACTGTGCCGCGTTCAGCGGCATGGTGATCGGCCCTTCGGTCGCAACCGGCCTGGTGTCGACCTGCCAGAGGCTCTTGCGCTGACCCTGCTCCAGCCTGCGGACATTGAAGCGATCCTCGACCAGCCGGTTCGAGGTGCCGTCGACGTCCATGTCGATCCGGAACGTCATGTAGTGATCGTGATTGACCGCGAGCAGCCGTTCGTCGACCAGCGTCCCAAAGGCGGTATCTTGCGCCGCCGTCGGGTCGCTCAGTGTCTTGCTCGCGACGCCCTTGGTCGCATCGATGCCGTAGGCACCGAGCCGCACATCGATATTGCCGGCACGGTCGAACACGTAGTCCACCAGATAGTCGTAATTGCCGACCACCGGCGCCATCCGCACCACCAGCTCGTTGTTCGGCCGCACCTCGGCGGTGTTGTTGATCAGCTCGCTGTGGCGCCAGATCGGATCGCCGGTCGGGCGCTCGAAGATGCAGACCGCGCCCTTGGAAACGACCGGCGCACCCTTGGTATCCGAGATCGTCAGGTCGAGATAATGCGCGCCTTCGGGACAATCCGCGCCGCGCTGCAATTCGCTGGAGAGCACGCCAAAGCCATACTCACCGATGTCCATATAGGCGCGGAACGACCAGGTCGGCGCCGGATCCATATAGGGCACGAACATCTCGCTCGCCGAAATCTGGTAGGCGATGTCGCGAAGCGTGCCGTGGTCGTCGTAGCGGATCAGCGACAGCACGGCGCCGACGCGCGGCTCGAGACGGACATGGAACAACCAGTTGTCCCAGTGGACCTGGCCGCCCTCCACCTTCACGTTGCTGCCTTCAGGCGCGGTGATTTCGATCGGCTTCGGTGGCTTGCGATATGTTCCGGAGTCGGCATAGGCGTGCGAGGGCGTCTGCGGCGGTGGCGGCACCACGCCGAGATCGGTCACCGACAGCACCGTTTTGCTCTTGAGATCGACCTGAGCGAACAGGTTCTCGATCGGCTTGCCCCAGAGATTGTTGGCGGCGCCCGTGGTGTCGACACAGGGAACGTTGAGCAGGCGGCGGCCTTTCAGGACCGGGTCGCTCACCGGACCGACCGTCAGCGGCAGACACATGACGTTGCGGAAATCGGTGATGCCGCGCTTGGCCATCGCGGCGATCCAGCGCGGGTCCTGCTTCGGCAGGTCGCCGGCGGAGATCAGCTCATCGATGGTCAGCGCAGCCTCGTGATCCCTGACTTCCTGCCAGCCGAGCAGGCTGCGCGCGGCGAGATCGACATGGGCCTCGTAGAGATGCGCGCCGCTCAGCAGCGTCGCGCTGGCCCGCCGCGTGAAGGGCTGTCCGGGCTTCCACGCCCGTACCTCGTCCTTGGGATCCTCCTCGACCGACATCGAGACGACCCGCGCCGAATCGTCGAGCTTGCCGGCGCCGCGCAGGATATCGGAGACCGAGCGGATTTCGTCGGTGGTGAGCCCGTCCATCGGGTGCGTTGCGGCCGCTTGCGGCCACATCCGCCGCTCGGCCTGCGCCGGCAGCGGCGCCGCCAATGTCGCGACCATCAGACCGGCCACTGCCCACACGCCATGCCGGGATATCAGAGCCATTCCGCCCTCCACTCAAGCCAGAACTGTCAGAATACAAGCAACGGTGGCGACGTGAAGGCCCGCTTCTTCATCCGGTAACCTGTTCCGACGCCGCCGGCAGGATCGCGGCGGCGGCCGGGCGTGGCGCGGCGCGGTGTACATCGAGCAGCCGCACGCCGAAGCGATCGCGCAAAGCCGGCCAGAGGCCGCGCGGCGCCACGATCATCACCACGACGGCGATGATGCCGAGCCCCACCAGATACCAGCCGCCGGACAGGCCGAGTGGGCCGGTCATCAGCTCACGCAGGCCGAAGAAGATGATGACGCCGAGGATAGGGCCTTCCAGGGTTCCGATACCGCCGATGATCACGATGAACATCATGTAGACGGACCAGTTGACGTCGAAGGCCGCCAGCGGCGCGATGAACAGATTGCCCATGAAGCTGAGCGCGCCGGCTAGCCCGCATCCCGCCGCCGAGAGCACGAAGGCGACGAAACGATTGTGCCGGACGTCAACGCCGACGCTCATCGCGGCAAGATCATTGTCGCGCACGCTCATCAGCCCGAGCCCGAAGCTCGACGTCATCATCCTGTACAGCGCCGCGATGGTCACGAGCGTCAGGCCGCCGGCGAGCCAGAACATCGTCGGCTCGAACCAGTCGAAATCGATCAGCTTGCTGGTCGCGAGCGGCACGCCCGACGTGCCGCCGACGGCCTGCGACTTCATCGTAAACGCGCCGATGATCTCGGCGAACACCCAGATCGCAATCGAGAAATAGGCGTCGCGAAGCCGAAACAGCGGAAAGGCGATGATCGCTGCAACGGCGCCCGCCACCAGCGGCGCGACCGGCAGCACCCAGATCGGCGTAACCTCGAGCCAGCCCGAGGTCAGGAACAGCGCATAAGCGCCGAAGGCGATGAAGACCTGGTGGCCAAGCGAGACCAGCCCGGCATAACCCGCCAGCAGGTTCCACATCTGCGCCATCGTCAGCAAGAGTAGGCACTCGGTCGCGAGCCGCAGGAATCCCTCGTTCAGCACGAAGGGCGCGCCGGCAATCACCGCGACGAGCACGATGGCAGAGGCCGCAAGAATGGTACGTGTCGGCATCGGCATCACACCCTGCTCGACACGAGACCCGACGGGCGGATCAGCAGCATGATGAAGAACAGGAGGTGCGCATAGAGCAGCCCGGCATTCGGATCGATTTTCAGCCCGATCAATTGCGCCATGCCGAGCGCGATGCCGCCGAGCAGCGCGCCCCAGAACGAGCCGAGCCCGCCCAGCACCACGACCTCGAACGCGATCAGGAGCCGCTCGGCACCCGAGAACGGCGTGAAGCTCGAGCGCACCGCCAGCAGCACGCCGCCGATCGCGCCGAGCGCGAGCGACAGGCCCATGACATAGTTATAGACCCGGTCCGGCTTGACGCCGGACAGCCGAACGATATCGCGGCGGTCGGCGGTGGCGCGCACGATCCGGCCGAACTCGGTATGACGCAACACGAGCTGCAGCGCCATGAACAGCAGCGCGGCCAGCACCAGTGTCAGCAGCGGCATGATGCCGATATTGAGGCCCGCGATCTCGAGGCTGGCGCGCGAGAGCTCGCCGACCTGGAGGCTGCGCACGTCGGCGCCGAACACCTCGACCATCACGTTACGCAGAATGACAGAAACGCCGAAGGTCAGCAGCAGCGGCGATAGCGGATCGGGCGAGGTCACCACCCGGTTGACGATGGCGGCCTGGTAGAGCCATCCGACCGCAAAGGACAGCGCGATCACTGGGATCAGCATCAAGAGGGGCGAGACCTGCGGAAACAGGTTGGCCAGCAGCACGGCGCAGAACGCGCTCAGCACCATGAACTCGCCATGGGCGATATTGACGACGCGCATCACGCCGAACACCAGCGCGAGCCCGATGCCGAGCAGCCCATAGAGCCCGCCGAGCAGAGCCCCGTTGATCAATGTCTCAACCCAGATCATGTCGTGCCAATCCTGGCTAGTTACCGAAATAGGCGTGCGTTAGCTGCTCCGGCTGCAACCCTTGCGCCGGGCCGGTCAGCGACACCCGCCCCTTCAACAGGCAATAGATCCGCTCCGAGGTCGCGAGCGCACGCTTGACGTCCTGCTCGACCAGCACGACCGCGGTGCCCTCGCGGCGGATGTCGGCAAAGGAGCGGTAGATCTGCTCGACTACGACCGGCGCGAGCCCGAGCGAGATCTCGTCGCACAGCAGGAGCCGCGGGTTCGACATCAGCGCGCGGCCGATCGCCGCCATTTGTTGCTGGCCGCCGGAGAGCTGGCCGGGAAACATCCGCCGCCGCTCCTCGAGGATCGGGAACAGGTCGAACACCCGCCGCAGGGTCCAGCTGCCTTTGCGCCGATTGACGCTGCCCATCAAGAGGTTCTCCTCGATCGTCAGCGAGTCGAACAGCAGGCGGCCCTCGGGCACCATGATGAGGCCGAGCCGCGACACATCTTCGGCCGGCATCTGCGAGATATCGATGCCGTCGAACTGCACGGCCCCGCGCCGCTCCTCGTTGAGACCGACCAGCGCCTTCAGGAACGTCGACTTGCCGGCGCCGTTGGCGCCGACCAGCGCCACCGCCTCGCCGTCCGCGACGGTGAAGTTCATGTCGAACACGGCTTGCAGGTCGCCGTAGAAGATTTGCAGGCCGTTCACATTAAGCAACGCCATCGGCCTTCAATCCCATGTAGATCTCGCGCACCACGGCGCTGTCCATGACCTCGGCCGGCGGTCCCTCCAGCACCTTGCGGCCGAAGTCGAGCACCAGGATGCGATCCGACACCGCGCGCAGCGCGTGCGGAATGTGCTCGATCCAGATCGTGGCATGGTCGGCCTTCACCGACTGGATGATGGCAACGAGGCGCTCGACCTCGGGCTCCGTGAGACCGGCCGCGATCTCGTCGAGCAGGATCAGTTTCGGCTTCGAGGCCAGCGCCTTGGCGAATTCCAGCCGCTTGCGGTCGATCAGCGGCAATGCGCCGGCGAGCTTGTCCGCCTTGGCGTCGAGCCCGGTGCGCTGCAGCACCTCCATGGTCCAGCTCGATGCCGCCTCGCCGGTGAGGCCGGCGCCGTAGGATGCCGCGACCAGCGCGTTCTCATAGACCGACAGATGCGGGAACGGCTGCGGAATCTGGAACGCTCGCCCGAGCCCCATCCGCGCCCGGCGGTGCGGCGGCAGGCCTGATATCTCCCTGTCGTCGAGCATGATCGAGCCGCCGTCGGCCGTGAGCAGGCCGACGATCAGGTTGAGCAGCGAACTCTTGCCGGCGCCGTTCGGGCCGATCACGCCGAGGCACTCGCCGCGCGCCAGCGCGAAGCTGACATTGTCGGCGACCACGATCTCGCCGAAGCGCTTGGACAGCCCGCTGACGCGCAGAAGCGGTGCCATCTCAGGCCAGCTTGGAGAGCAGCTGGAGATCGGCCTGCTTCGGGATGAACGGTGCCGTTCCGTTGTGCACGATCAGGAGCTCGTATTTCGACTTGCCGCCCTTGGCCTTGCGCCATTGCCCGCCCGACAGCGAGGTCACCGCGACGTTCTTGATCGGGCTGTCCTTGAACTTGACCCGGCCGACCACGGTCTCCATGTCGAGGCCGGCGATCGCATCTCGCAATGAGTTCTTGTCCTTGGGATCGCTGTTCTGCAACGCCGCGAGCCCGACCTCCCACAGCGCATGGGCGTAGCCGATCGGCTGGGTCCACTGCTTGCCTGTCGTCTTCTCCCACTCCGCGGCGAGCTCGCCAGCGCTCTGCCCGGTCAGCGAGGACTTGAACGGATAGGCCGGCGTCCACCACACCTCGGTCGACATGCCGTCGCCGCGATCGCCGAGCGCATTCACCGCAGCCGGGAACAGGAAGGCCGCCGCCACCGTGCAGATCTGCGGCTTGAAACCGGCCTGCGCCGCCTGATTCCACAGCGTCACCCAGTGATTGCTGAAGGTGAAGCCGGAGACGATGTCGACGCCGTTGTTCTTGAACAGCGCGATCTGGTTGGTGAAGTCGTCGGTCGCGATCTGGAATTTGCCGGCCGAGAACTCCTGATAGCCCGCTCCCGAGATGCCCGCCGGCAGGCCGAGCTTCGGATCGGAGAACGCCTGGCCCGGCGGGTTGTCGATGTAGAGCGTGCCGACCTTCTTGTTGGTGTCGACCGACTGCCACATGCCCAAGAAATTTTTCGCAACGTCGTCGGCGCCCCAGAAGAAATGGTAGCTGTAGGGAAAACCCTTGTCCGGCGTCGACTTGCGCGGGAACATCCAGCCCTGCCACGGCACCATGGTCGAGATGGTGGGAATGCCGCGGGCGTCGGCGAGCTCCTGCACCGGCGGCTGGGCGTCGCCGTCCTCGATCAGGATCAGGTCGCACTTCTCACGCAGCACCAGCTCGCTCGCGATCACCGACGAGCGGTTCGGATCGGATTGATTGTCCTTGAACACCAGCTCGACCTGATAGGTCTTGCCGCCGATCTTCAGACCATCCTTCAGCCGCGCCTTGATGCGCTCATGGATCCAGGGATCGGGCTCGGCGAACTGCGCGCGGACGCCGGAGAGGCAGCCGACCCAGCCGATCTTGATGGTGTTGCCGGCAGCCCGCGCGACATTGACCAGCGGCACGTTCATCGCCGATGCCAGACCGGTGGCACCGGCCGCTTTCAAGAGCGTGCGCCGATTGAGCCGGCCGGATGCCGTATTGTTCTTTGTCTCAGTCATGTCCCTCTCCCTCCACAACCAATGAAAATGCCTGACCGCGGCTCACGCAGCAGATCGCTGGATCGCCGCACGGCTCACCGCGGCGAATTTGCACAAGGTGTTTTCGATGATCTGGCGCGGGATGCCGCGCACGATGAAGACGAGCCGCGAGCGCCGGTCCGCCGACGGCCAGCCGGCAAGCGCGATCGGCGGATGGAACACGTGCTGCACGCCGTGCACCACCATGGGCGCGTCGGGCTGCCCGGCGACATGCACGATCGCCTTGAAGCGCAGCAGGTCCTCGCCTCTAAGCGCCGCGACATAATCGAGCCAGCGCGCGAACGCCTCCCGCTGGATCGGCTCGTCGATGATCAGGCTGTAGGACGATACGCCGGTGTCGTGCGCGTGGTGACTGTGGTGGCTGCACGCCTCGCCGTCGCAATGGTGATCCCCGTGATGGTGCGGCGTGTTCGCCGCCTGCGCTGCCAGATCGAACCAGCGCACCACATCAGCGGAGCGCGCCGCCGGATCGAACAGCCCGGCATCGAGGACTTTTGCCGGATCGACGATCCCGTTCCGCACGTGTGAGCGCGTTGCGACCGGATTGATCGCCGCAAGCTGCGCATCGAGCCGCGCCAGTGCATCATCGGCGGCAAGGTCGGTCTTGGTCACGAGCAGCCGGTCGGCGACGGCGATCTGCCTGACGGCTTCGCTGTGCGCCGCAAGAGTGTGCGTACCATTAACCGCATCGACGGTCGCGACCACGCCGTCGATCCGGTAGCGGCCGACGATATCGGACGCCGTCATCAGCGTGTGCAGCACGGGCACGGGATCGGCGAGCCCGGTGGTCTCGACCAGCACCCGGTGGAATGGCGGGATCGTGCCGTCAGCGCGGCGCGATGCGAGGTCGGCCAGCGTCTCGATCAGGTCCTCGCGCACCGAGCAGCAGATGCAGCCATTGTCGAGCAGCGCCAGGCGGTCCTCGCTGCTCTCGACCAAAAGGTGATCCAACGCCACCTCGCCGAACTCGTTGATGATGGCGACGACGCCATTGAGCTCTGGCTGGCGCAGCAAATGGTTCAGCACCGTGGTCTTGCCGCTGCCGAGGAAACCGGTCAGCACCGTGACCGGGATCTGATCCGCCGTGCCCATCACGAGCCCCGCTCGTAAACCTTGCGGCCCTCGAAGAAGGTCAGCTCGACCCGCGTATCGGCCAGTTGATCCGGCGGGATGTCGAAGATCATCTGGTCGAGCACGATGAGGTCGGCGGATTTGCCGACCTCGATCGAGCCGATCGACTGGCCGAGGCCGGCCGCGCGCGCGGCGTCGATTGTGTAGATGTCGATCACGGTTTTGAGGTCGAGCGCCTGCTCCGCCCACAGCGACTTGCCCGGAAAATCTCCGGTCGGATTCTGCCGCGTCACCATGCCCTCGATGCCCTGCCAGGGGTCGGGGATCGGGATCACCGGCCAGTCCGAGCCGCCGGCCATCAGTGCGCCGGCTTCCTTCAAATCCTTGTTCGGCCAGAAGCGCTGCGCGCGCTCCTCGCCCATCGCGGCCTTGTGCGCCTCGAGGAAGATGGTCGGATACCAGATGATCGGCGACAGGTCGGCGGCGACGCCGAGCTCGGCGAAGCGCTTGACATCGTCGGGCGCGATATAGCTCGCATGCGCGATCTGATGGATCAGATGGGTCGGGCCGTTGAAGCTGCGCACGACATCGATGGCGTCGAGCGCCTGCGTCACCGCGGCGTCGCCCGCGCAATGGATCTTCGCGGCAAGGCCGAGCTTCTCGCAGCGCCCGAGCCAACGGATCAGGTCCGGCACGGTCAGCATGGTGGAGCCGCGGAAGCAGCAGCCGCGCACCGGGTCGGCCACATACGGCTCGTGGAAGGCCGCGGTCTTGGCGCCCGGCACGCCGTCGAGGAACACCTTGACATAATCGGGCTTCACATGCGCACCGCGGTAATCCTCGCGCAGCGCGAACAGCTCCTCGCCAGCCTTGCCGAACATGAAGCCCGGCTCGACCACCGGCATCGCGCACACCGCCCAGGCGGTCAGCTCGCCGCGGTCGTCGAGCCCCTTCAGCGCCGCCATGATCGGCTGCATGCTGGCAGCGTCGATGAAGGCGGTGACGCCATAGGCGTTCAGCACCGAGATCGAGCGCGCCACCGCCGCGCGGTCCATCTCGGCCGTGTAGTGGCCGGAGGCCGCGAGCGCCCGCTCGACCAGGCCGGAGGCGGCCTCGATCATGATACCGGTCAGCGTTCCGGTCTTGAGGTCGCGGCCGATTTCGCCGTCGGTCGGATCAGCCGTGTCGGCCGCAACGCCGGCCAGCCGCAGCGCCGCCGAGCTCGCCCAGCGATTATGATAGGTGTCGTCGCGCAATACGACGGGATGCCCGAGGCAGGCAGCGTCCAGCAGCGCGCAGGACTCCGCGGTGTTCATCTCGTTCAGGAGATTATTGCCGAACTGCCCGCCGACGATCCAAGCGCCCGGCGCAGCCGCTGACGCGGCCTTGTGCAGGGTTTCGGCGATCCTTGGAATGCTGTCGGCGTTGGAGAAGCGCAGCTCGTAAAGATCGGCCTGTCCACCCATCATGATGTGATTGTGGATGTCGACGATCCCCGGCATCGCCATGCGTCCGCCGAGATCGACGGTCGCCGTTTCCTCGCCGATGAGCGCCGCGACGTCGCGTTCCTCGCCCACCGCGATGAACCGGCCGGCCTTGACGGCTGCGCAGCTTGCCCAGGGCTGCCCGCGGTTCGACGTGTAGATCCGGCCGTTGCGGAAGACCGTGTCGGCGAATGTCCTGTTCATACAGATCAAACTTCTCGATTGGGAAAGCCTGGAGCGATCAGCCTCTCACCGTGCGGTGCACAAGGCTGAACCGCGCACGACGCCGGCATGATGGCCAAACGTTCGGCATGTCGGCATTTGGAACAATCCACCGTCCGGTGGATGCTCCGCCGCTTCCCCGCGAGCGCAGGGCTATTGCGTATTGCCTGCCTCCGCAGGGGCGCACTGCCAAAACATCGAAAACAACCCCGTGCACAGTAGCCGGCGGCGTGCCGGCACTCGACATGGCGACTTGACATGTCGGGCAAATCAGCGTTACTATTCTATTATTCCGAAACCGCGCGACGCGCCTCAGAACCCTAGCGCCAGTCCGTCCTAGCGGTGGTCCGAAGCGCCGAACAGGACGCCGCGGGCGTGGTCGATGCGGATCGCCTGACAGCCGCCGATCGGCTCCTCCGAGAACCGCGCATCGTGGCCGCGGGCGCGAAGGTCGTCGCGTATCCCGGGAGAAACGGTCGTCTCCAGCGACAGCGCGCCGTCGAAGGCAAAGGAGCGCGGCGCCTCGGCCGCGGCCTGGATGTTCATCTTCATGTCGAAGATGTTCGACAGCAGATTGGCGTGGCCCGCGGCCTGGTAATGCCCGCCCATCACGCCGAACGACATCACGGTCTTGCCGTCCTTGCGCAGCAGGCCCGGAATGATCGTATGCATCGGCCGCTTGCGCGGCCCGAGCGAATTGAGATGTCCCGGTTTGGCGCGAAAAACTCCAGCCGCGGTTGTGCAGCAGGATGCCCGATTTCGGGGCGTAGATGCCGCTGCCGAACGGATAGAACAGCGAGTTGATCAGCGATACGGCGTTGAGATCGCGGTCGACCACCGTGACATAGCCGGTGTCGCGATGCTCGATATCGTCCCAGGCCACGGGCGCGGATGAGCGGCCCATGTCGATCTTGCCACGGATTCTCCCGATATAGTCGTCGGCAAGGAATGCGGCCGGATCGACCTTGCTGGTGGCGGGATCGCAAAAGAAGGCGTCGCGCGCGCGGTAGGCCGCCTTGGTGGCTTCAGCCAGCAGATGGATGCGATCGGCCTCTCCGAGCTTGCCGACATCGAAGCCTGCAAGCGTCCGCAGGATCATCAGTGCGGCCAGGCCCTGCCCGTTCGGCGGGCACTCGACCACGTCGTGGTCGTGGTAGCGCGCCGAGATCGGGTGCACATAGTCGGAGGCTTGGGCGGCGAAATCGTCGGTGCTGTGGGCGCCGCCCAGGGCACGCAAGATAGCCACCATCTCGTCGGCAGCCTCGCCCGTGTAGAACGCGTTGCGTCCGTGCTGCGCGATCCGGCGAAGGGTGCGGCCGAGCGCGGGTTGCGTACGGATGTCGCCGACCTCAGGCGCCTTGCCGCCGGGCAGGAACTGCGCCGCCGCATTGCCGTCGATCTCGATCCGGGCCCGGAAGCGGCGCCAGTCCTCCGCGACGCGGGGCGTCACGCAAAAGCCCCGCTCGGCAGCCGCGATCGCCGGTCGGAAGATCTCCTCCAGGGACCTGCTGCCATGATCGGCGACCAGCCGGCACCACGCATCGATCGCGCCGGGCACGGTGACGGCCTCGGGCGCGGTCGGCGGAATGTCGCGCGCGCCGCTCGCGGCAAATTTCTCGGCATCGGTTGCGGCCGGCGTGCGGCCCGAGCCGTTCAGCGCGATCGGCTCGCCGGCGTCAGGCGAATACAGCGCGAAGCAGTCGCCGCCGATCCCGGTCATCTGCGGCTCGACGACGCCCTGCACCGCGACCGCCGCCACCGCGGCATCGACGGCATTGCCGCCGGCCTTCAGCATCTCGACCGCGGCCAGCGTCGCCTGCGGGTGCGAGGTCGCGGCCATGCCACGCTCCGCAACCGCCACCGAACGGCCGATGGCCATGAAATCGCGCATGTCGTTTCCTTCAATGTTGTGAGCGGCCGCCGCTCGCCACATTGTCGAAAACGACACCGGTCCTCGCGGAGGACTCTCGTTTGGCCACCGGGCAGGCAGCAATCCACCCAACGGTGGATCGGTGAATACGGACGAGGGTTGTCACACCTCTCGGACGCGGCGGATTGATCCGGCGGCAACCGGGCAAAACCTGTCAAACCTGCGCGTGAGGAATTCTTTCGGCCTATCTGAATAGTTGCGTGCTCGGCGGCAATTCTGTGGTGGGTAACTGGTTGCCAAGCCCGGAGCGCGATGGCACGCTGCCACGATCAATTTAGCTCATGTCGATTGCCAATGCCGATGTCATCTCTCAGAGAGCTTCATGGCGCCAGGCGAAGTCGGTTCGGTTGGGGGGCTGGTTGGTTACGCATTGCCTCGTCTCTGGTCTCACTGTCATGCTGCGCCGTCGTTCACGACGTGCGTGCGGCGTCGCCCAATGAGGAGTCGAGCCGACCCGTGACGGCGTCCGAACCGTCGGCTCAATCCGATGCCGACGGAGGTGTCTTGCCGGACGCGGACCGAGCGTCGCCCGAGGCTCCGTCGACGACGCCAGGCGAGAAGCAACCTGAGCAGGTATCCACGGCCAACGTTGCCGGCTCGTTCAAGGTCGCCCCGGACAATATTGATACAGTTCTGGTCCTGGACGAATGCTTTGTTGCCGAGGCGTGCATCGACCGGTTCCTTGGCGCGCTCTACACGCGAGCGCCGAAGACCGACTGGATCGTCGTGTACGAAAAAAAGGACGTGATCATCAAACGGAAGCGCAAGCTGATCACGGTCACGCGCAGCATCCCGAAGCGGGTCGAAAATGACTTCGGATGGAAGGACCCCAGGGCGGCAGAAAGAGCCCGCATGCCTCTGATGGATTACGTGATCGGAGGGATGGATCGAGCCTTCAAGCAAAAGCTGTTCTATATGCTCCACGCAGCGGAGCAGGCCGGACTGGCACCCGGGATCACAAGCGGATTTCGCGATGACTACCGCCAATCGATTGCAAGCGGGCTGAAGGCCGCAAATGACAAGTCCTATCACGGCGGCAGCTCGCGTGGAGGCTATGGTCACGGGCTCGCCGCAGACGTCGTCAGCATGAATGGCGGGAGCAAGGAGGAGCGTGCAACCGAGACCAAGCGATTATGGAAATGGATCGACGAGCACGAAAAGCAGTTCGGAGTCGGACGTCCATACTTGAATGGAGACCCAGCGCATCTCGCACCGGTCGATGGTCGGGAGTATGCTGCTCATCGTACGGTATCAAGGCACACAAAGCTGGCCGGCAAGCGACATACCCGAATCGCAGCATCTTCCAGACATGGCGTGACGACGCGCGCAAAGTCAAAGGCAGCGTCGAGGGCCGCGACGACGAAACTCAGCTCGCGCCTCTGATTGGCCTACCCCTCCTGCGCTTCGTGCGCTCCGGCGCGCCCCAGCTCAGGGGGTGAGCTGGGGCTGACGGCGGCTTCGGAGGCCGTAGCGGCCAGCCTCCGTCCATGACGTTACGCCTCTCCCCGGACTCTCATCTACCAGGACCCGCGATTGCTGCGCCGCGCTACTACTTCTGCGCTGTGGAGCTTGCTTGCCGCTGAATCTGTTACTCGGGGCTAGTCCAGAATGGCAATTGCCGCGTGCGCTTGTCGATCTATCATGTCCCCAGTCGTGCGGATTGGCCGACATTTTGCCCACACCCGACCATGCACCTCGCGCGATCAGGGATCGCCGCTTCGGCCCACGGAGCGACGGTCCCGCCCAATTCCGGAAACGACAGATCAGTTCGACGGGCAACTCAGCAAATCCTGTCAATCCTTCACGCGAAGAATATTTCGCTTTGTCAGAAGCGCCACTCGATCACCCGCATGCGCATGCGCGGGTGATGACACCGAAGAAGGGTGCGCAGTAGCGGTGCGTTGTCTCGCGCGAGAAGCATCCTCATCGTCGTCCCGGCGCAGGCCGGGACCCATAACCACTGAAGATGATTGTTGTGCGACGCTGGGGCCACGGCTTTCCTCACCAACCCAGTCCTGTGGTTATGGGTCCCGGCCTTCGCCGGGATGACACGTGGAGGGAGCTGTGTGCTGGCATATTCTTCGGTGTCATCGCCCGGCTCGACCTGGCGATTCAGTGTGCCGCGGCCTCTCGATTCAAGCACAGGCATCTCTGGAATACTGAATCCCCCGCATGCGCGCATTCGCGGGTGATGACACCGCGCCGTTTGACATCTTGAATTGCGATTCATCCTCATCGTCGTCCCTGCGAAAGCAGGGACCCATAACCACCGATGTTTATCGTTTCACGACGCTGGAGTGACGAATCCCGTTCACAACATCCGCCGCGGCGTATGAGTCCCTGCTTTCGCAGGGACGACGTGCCGGAAGAGCCGCCGGCCCTAATCGACAGCCCGCGCCTCAATGCGGCCGCGACATCATCGCCACGACAGCGGAGCGGGTCTCGACGCCGAGCTTTTCGAAGATATGGATCAGGTGCGTCTTCACCGTCGCGAGGCCGATGTTCAGGCACTCGCCGATCTCGCGGTTGGTTCGGCCGCAGCACAACAGCTCGACGACTTCCATCTCGCGCGAGGTCAGGCCAAAGCGCGCCGGCTCGTCGGCATTCGACGACAGGCGACTGGTCAGGTTGAACTCGAGATAGTCGTGGATCTTCTCCGCAATGTGCATGCTGCCGTCGGGGATCGCGCAGCCCGGCGCCCACAGCACGCTCATTCCGGCGACGATGCGGTCGTTGCGGCGGAAGAAGAACTCGATCATGTCGGCGACGCCGCATTGGCCGGCGAAGGCGCGGTAGGTCGCCGCCTCCTGGGTCGCGCATTGGTCGAGCGCCGTGCTCAGCCGCGCAATCGGCCGGTTGCTCGCCGAGCGCGGATGCAACGGATCGAGCCGGTTCATGCCGGCAAGATACTGGTCGTGGAAACTCGGCGGCACGTTGCTAGAGAGCACGAAGCGGTTAAGGGTCAAGTTGCCGTCGACCTCGTAGAACGCGGTCGCCGACCCCTCGAGAATGCCGCGCGCGAACTGAATGGCCTGCGTGGTTGCCGGATCCGGTCGGCCCAGAAGCGCGATCATGACCTACCTCCCGATGTTTCCCGATGGCGAATGTCTGCGCGTCGCGTAACCGTCACGCTGAGGCACGCGCGAGCCATAGTCAAGCAAATTGCGGGCCAAACGCACGAAGCGCACATCCGGGGAAACGGTTACGCCGAAGTAACCCAACGGCCCCCTCCACCATCCGGTTGATTGCGAGCGACGCGAGCCATGCGGAACTTTCGCGCATCATCCGATGGCATTGCTGGATCAAGAATGAATTCGCGTCGCATCATGGCCGCCTTCCCGTCGGCGGCCGACGAACAGGTCACGCTCGCCAACTGGCGCCAACATCCCTTCAACGAGTGGGCATTCCGCAATGTCCGCGAATTGCTGCCCACCGCGAACATCGCGCGCGCCGCAGCGCCGGCGCCACTGTCCTTTGCGCCGCGCTATCTCGACGACCTCAGCTTCGCCAACCCGCGCGGCGAGACGGTCGGCGTCGGCGAGGCGCTGCGCGCCAGCCACACCGACGGCATCGTGGTGTCGCATCGCGGACAGGTCGCGTTCGAATGGTATGCCCATGGCCTGACGCCCGATACCCCGCACCTGATCTTCTCCGTCAGCAAGTCGGTCGCCGGAACGCTCGGCGGCATCCTCGCCGATCAGGGCAAGCTCGACCCCGACGCGCCGGTGATGCGCTACATCCCGGAGATGGAGGGCTCGGTCTATGGCGGCGACTGCACGGTGCGGCATCTGCTCGACATGAGCGTCGGCATCCGCTTCGACGAGGATTACATGGCGCGCGACGGCGACGTCATCAACTACCGGCGCTCGACCGGCTGGGAGCTGCCCGATCCGGCGATTCCGCCGAGCAATCTGCGCGACTATCTGCGCACGCTGCGGCCGAACGGCGCACCGCATGGAGAGACCTTCCACTACGTCTCGACCAACACCGACGTGCTCGGCTGGGTCTATGAGCGCGCCTGCGGCATGTCCTACGCAAAGATCCTCTCCCACTATCTGTGGCAGCCGATGGGCGCCGAGCACGACGCTTACATCACGGTCGATTCACGCGGTGCCGGCCGCGTCGCCGGCGGCATCTGCGCGACACTGCGGGATCTCACCCGGTTCGGCGAGATGATGCGCAATCACGGCATCAGCAACGGACGACAGGTCGTCCCCGGCTGGTGGATCGACGACATCAGGCAGAACGGCAATGCCGAGGCCTGGTCGCGCGGCGACCTGACGAAAGTGTTTCCAAACGGCAACTACCGCAACAAGTGGTACACGCTCGATCGACGCGAAACGCCGTTTGCCGCGGTCGGCATCCATGGCCAGTGGATCTACATCGATCCGGCCAATGAGACCGTGATCGCACGCGTCTCCTCGCAGCCGCTGCCGATGGATCTCGATCTCGATCACATGTGGATGCGCGGCTATCGCGCAATCGCGGCCAGGCTTGCCGGCAAGAGCTGACCGATTGCGACAGGGGGACACCATGGGACCACCGATCAACCGCCGCCGTCTGTTGCAGATCAGTGCGGGAGCAAGCCTCGGCATTGCGATGCCGCGCATCGCGCGGGCCAGTTCGAAGACGATCACGGCCGTCATGCACGCGCCGCTGCGCGCCACCGACCCGATCATGACGACGGCGTGGACCGCGCGCAACCACGGCTACATGATCTACGACACGCTGTTCTCGACCAATTCGAAATTCGAGATCAAGCCGCAGATGGTCGAGGCCTGGGAGGTCTCCGCCGACGGCCTGACCTACACTTTCCGCCTGCGGCCCGGCCTCAAATTCCATGACCGCAGCGCGGTGACGTCGGCCGACGTCATCCCTTCGCTGCAGCGCTGGGCCAAGCGCGACACGATGGGCCAGAAACTGTTCGAATTCGTTGCCGAACTGAAGGCGGTCGACGAGCGCAGCTTCCGCATGGTGCTGAGGGAGCCATGCGGCTTCGTGCTGGCGGCGCTCGGCAAGCCGACCGCCAACGTGCCCTTCATCGTGCCGGCGCGGATCGCCGCGACGCCCGCCGACCAGGCCACATCAGATCATCTCGGCTCCGGACCATTCCGCTTCGTGACGGCGGAATTCCAGCCCGGCGTCAAGGCCGCCTATGAGAAAAACCCGGACTACGTTTCCCGCGACGAGCCGTCCGACGGCACCGGCGGCGGAAAGGTCGTCAAGATCGGCCGCTACGAATGGATCAGCGTGCCGGATTTCCAGATCGCGACCAACGCGCTTGTCAACGACGAGATCGACTATTTCGAGGTGCCGCCGCACGACCATCATCCGATGCTTGCGCGCGCCTCCAATGTCGAGCTGACCGATTACAACACGCTCGGCTTCTCCGGCATGTGCCGGATGAACTGGCTGGTGCCGCCGTTCGACCGGCCGGAGATCCGCCAGGCCGTGCTGCACGCGGTGAACCAGAAGGACTGGCTCGACACCCAGATCGGCAATCCCGATTACTACAAGATCACGCCGGCAATCTTCGTCGCCGGCACGCCGTTCGAAAGCGCGGTCGGATGGTCGACCAAGGCGGACACCGCGAAAGCCAGGGAGTTGCTCAAGCAGGGCGGCTACAAGGGCGAGCAGATCACGATCCTGCACGCGACCGACGCCCCGATCATCACCGCGCTCGGCACGGTCACCGCCGAGGCGCTGCGTTCGATCGGCATGAACGTCAGCCTGCTGGCGATGGATTGGGGTTCGGTGGTGGCACGCCGCGCCAAACAGTCGATGCCGGCCGAGGGCGGCTGGTCGCTCTACCATTCGACCTGGGCCAGCGCCGACCTCGTCAATCCGATCGGCAACGCCTGCGTCAACGGCAAGGGCAAGAACGGCGGCTTCTTCGGCTGGGTCGAGGACGCCGAGCTCGAGCGGCTGCGCGACAGCTTTGCCCGAACCGCGGCGCCGCCGGACCAGAAGGCGCTGGCCGACAATATCCAGGCACGCGCCTACGAGGTGGTCACCCACGTCCCGACCGGGACGTACAATCAACCGGCCGCGACGCGCAAGGCGCTGAAGGACATCGTCCGGGCGCCGGTGCCGCTGTTCTGGAATGTCGACAAGACAGGCTAGCGGTGCCTATTCGATCGGCGGCCGCCGCGTGTGCCAATCCGTCACCGACTGGAACGCGGCGCCGGCGCGGACCAGCACGTCCTCAGACAGATGCGGGCCGACCAATTGCATGCTGAGCGGCATCTGGTCCGAGGCCATGCCCATCGGCAGCGTGATGGTCGGGCTGCCCGAGAAATCGAACACCGCCGTGAAGCGCAGAATGCTCAGGAGGACGTTGGGGTCGGCGCCGTATTCGCTCATCTTGGTGAGCGTCGGGATCGGCACCGGCATCGTCGGGATCAGCAGCAGGTCGATATCTTCGAACATCGCAGCGAGGCTGCCGCTGAACTTCAGCCGTTCATGATGGATGGCCGCGATGTCGACGCCGCTCGTCGCCCGGCCCTGCTCGATCAACTGCGCGAGGTCGGGTCCGTATTCCGACTTGCGCGACGGGTAGGTGTCCAGATGCGCCTCAGCCGTCTCGACCGAGCACATCGCAATCCACTGGCTGACCAACTTCTGGTAGGGCGGGACATGCACCTCGCGGATGTCGGCGCCGAGATCGGCGAGCGTGCGCTCGGCTTGCACCAGCGCGGCGACGACCTGCCGATCGATGCCCTCCTGGGTGTACCTGCGGTCAACACCGATCCTGAGGCCCCTGATGCTGTCGCCCGCTCCAGCCAGATAGTTCGGCACCGGAGCCCGCAAGGCGGTCGGGTCGTTGATATCAGCGCCCGCGATGACGCCGAGCATCGCCGCCGCATCCGCAGCGCTGCGGCACATCGGCCCGACGTGATCGAGCGAGTCGGCCAGCGGGAAGACGCCGTAGCGGCTGACCCGCCCCCAGGTCGGCTTGATCCCGGTCAACCCGCAGGTCGCCGACGGAAAGCGGATCGAGCCGCCGGTGTCGCTGCCGATCGAGCCGTAGCAGAGCCCCGCCGAGGTCGCGACGCCCGATCCGGTCGACGACGAGCCAACCCAGTAGTTCACATTCCACGGATTGAGCGGGGCCTGAACGGCCGGATGATGGCTGGTATAGGCCCCCTCCGTCATCTTCAGCTTGCCGAGCGTCACCGCACCGGCGACTTCGAGCCGGTCCACGATCGTGGCATTGAAGGACGGTACGAATTTGGCGTGGATCGTGGTGCCGCCCGCGGTCGGTGCAAACGAGGTGTAACAGAGGTCCTTCAGCCCGATCGGAACGCCATGCAGCGGGCCGCGCCAGATGCCCTTGGCGATCTCCGCATCGTACTGCTTGGCCTGGGCCATCGCCCGCTCCGCAAGGACCAGCGCATAGCCGTGAAGCTGTCCATCCAGCTTCGCAATCCGGCCCAGCATTGCGTCGGTGATCTCCGACGGCTTCGCCTCCTTGCGGCGAATGAGCTCGGAGACTTCGATGATGGATTTGTAGTGCAATGAATCCGCTGACATCTGACGCCCTGCTGTTATCGGAATATGCCTGTCCGGACCGCCGCCGCGGGCGGCGATCTCGCGGCTCTGCTGACGGCGCGCCCCGCCTAGAACTGGACGCCGCGCGTCAACGCGCCGTCCACCACGAGGTTGGTCCCGGTGATGAAGCTCGCCGCCTTGCTCGCCAGGAACACAGCGGCGTTCGCCATCTCCTGCGGCGTGCCCATGCGGCCGGTCGGGTTGAGCGCCAGTGCTGTCTTGTACAGTTCGGGATTGCCGTCCTTGATCATGTTCCAGACACCACCCTCGAAGTAGGTGTTGCCCGGTGATACCGAATTGGCCCGGATGCCCTTGGCCGCGAGCTGGTAGGCAAGGCCCTGCGTGTAGTGGATGATCGCCGCCTTGAACGTACCGTAGGGACCGCTGGCAAAATCGACCTCGCGTCCCGACACGCTCGAGATGGTGACGATCGCGGCGGCGCCGCTCTTCTCCAGATACGGCATCGCCGCGTTGACGAGGCGCACCGTCCCCATCATGTCGGTGGAGAATTCCTTCTCCCAGCTCTCCTCGTCCTGCCCGATCGACAGCGCGCTGACATTGGCGACCACGACATCGATGCCGCCGAGCTTGGACGCCATGTCGGCGACCCAGGCCTTCAGGGCCGGCCCGTTAGAGACGTCGACGGCACTACCGAACGCCGAAACGCCCTTGGCCTTGAGCGCTGTGACCGCAGCGTCGACGTCGCCCTGGTTGCGCGCACAGATGCCGACGTTGGCGCCCTCGGCGGCGAACGTGTCGGCGATCGCCCTGCCGATGCCCTTGGTGCTGCCGGTAACGAGAACCTTTGCTCCCTTGAGTCCGAGATCCATGTCCATTCCCTCCATTATTATCAATTATGCAACGCACTGATCTTCACCGCATCGCGCGGTCGATCACAGTAACAGCTGCGCGCGAACGTTGTCCGCGTTGACCTCCTCACCGGCCAGCGATCGCGTGATCTTGCCCTTCTCCATGATGTAGCAGCGCTGCGCGATCTCCAGGATGGTGTCGAGGTTCTGCTCCACGAACACGATCGTGGTCCCGAGCTCCGCTCGGAACGATTTCAGCGCCTCGCAAATATTCTGCACGATCGACGGCTGGATGCCCTCCGACGGCTCGTCGAGGATCATCAGCGCCGGATTGCCGATCAGCGCGCGGCCGATCGCAAGCTGCTGCTGCTCGCCGCCCGACATGGTGCCCGCGATCTGGCGCCGGCGCTCCCTCAGGCGTGGAAAATACTCGTAGACGAGCTCGGGCAGCTTCTTGCCTTCGGGCCCGCCGATCAACTCGCCGACCTGCAAATTCTCCTCGACGCTCATTTGCGGAAACACGTCGCGACCCTGCGGGATGTAGCCGAAGCCGGCGCGCGCCCGCGCATCGGCCTCGAGCTGCGTGACATCCTGATCCATGAAGCTGATGGTGCCGCGCCAGGTCTGCAGCAGACCGATCAGGCACCGCATCAGGGTCGACTTGCCGACGCCGTTGCGGCCGATCACGCCGACGATCTCGCCGCGCGAGACCGACATGCTGACGCCTTGCAGGATCGGCGTCGCGCCGTAGCCCGCCCAAAGCCCCGACACCTCCAGAATGCGATCAGTGGGCATGAGTCTTACCCAGATAGATTTCCGCGACCTTCTCGTCTTCCAAAATCGCCTCCAAGCTGCCGCGCGCGAAGATCTTGCCAAGATGCAGAACGGTAACGCGCTGGGCGACCTGACGCACGAACGCCATGTCGTGCTCGACGACCAGGACGGTCATGCCCTCGGCATTGAACGACTTGATCAGCTCGCCGGTCTTGAAAGTCTCTTCCGGCGACATGCCGGCGGTCGGCTCATCCAGCAGCAGCAGCTGCGGCTGCAGCGCCAGCGCCATCCCGATCTCCAGCCATTGCTGCTGGCCGTGCGACAGCGCACCGGCGAGCTTGCCGCTATCGTCAGCCAGATTGAGCAACGCGAGCAGCCGCTCCTCTTCAGCACGGCATTCCGCGCCCGAAATGCGTTCCTGCAGCGCGATCTGGATGTTCTGCCGCACCGGCAGCTCCTTGAACACGCTCGGCGCCTGCATCTTGATGCTCATGCCGCGCTGCACCCGCGCGTAGGGCCGCTCGGCGGTGATATCGATCGAGTCGAAGAAGATGCTGCCCGTGGTCGGCGGATAGAGCCCGACGATCAATTTGAACAGCGTGCTCTTCCCGGCCCCGTTGGGCCCGATCAGGCAGTGCACCTCGCCGGCATTGACCGTCAGGTCGACGTCGGAGACGGCGGTCAATCCACCGAAACGCTTGGAGACACCTTTCACATCGACCAGCGCCATGATTCAGGTCTCATCCGATTGCAGGCGGGCGGTATCGGCCAGCGCGGGGGCTTCGTCGCGGCGCCGACGCCTGGTCCACCAATCGACGACGAGCTTGCCGATGCCGAGCACGAAGCCCTGCGGCGCCAGCATCACGGTGGCGAGCAGCAGCACGCCCATCAGCACCAACGCCGCCTGCTGGCTGTAGACCGTGATGGTCTGAAAGCCGAACAGCAGCAGGAACGATCCGACCAAGGTCGCGGTCAGATCGTTGCGTCCGGAGAACGCCACCCACACGATCGGCATCGCCGCCGCCGGCAGGCCGATGCTGGATGGCGTGATGAACTGCCCCCACGACGTGTACAGTGCGCCGCTGAGGCCTGCGAGCCCGCTGCCAATCACGAAGGTCAGAAGCTGATACTTGCGGACGTCATAGCCGAGCATCTCGGCGCGCTGCGGATTTTCCCGCGTGGCCACGATCACGTTGCCGACGCTCGAGTTCACCAGCATGCGCAGCGCGATGTAGACGATCACGATCAGCGCGATCATGACGTAATAGAGCGCCGAGCCCTCGATGTCGAAGTCGCCGACCGTGAGCGGGTCCATTCCCTTCATGCCGTTGAAGCCGTTCAGCCGGGCCGGACCGATATGCCATTCGGGCCCCGCGGTCTGCCCGAGGAAGAAGGCAAGCACTAGCGTCGCCGACAACGTCACGATGCCGAAGAAAATCCCGCTGATGCCGCCCCAGATCATGAAGTAACCGAGGATCCCGGCCGCGATCATCGCGATGACCACGGAGAGAACCAGCGCGGCGATCGTGGTCGTTCCCCCGCCCATATTGATGGCGAGCACGCCATAGCCGTAGCCGGCGATGCCAAAGAAGAAGGTCTGGCCGAACGACAGCATGCCGCCGTATCCCCACATCAGGCAGAGACCGAGCGCCATGAATATCCAGATCAGGAAGTAGGCGAAATTGCCGACGTCATAGGAATCGGCGAACAGCGGATAGATCAGCGCCCCCGCCAGCACGGCGAGGAAACAGGACCAGAAGATCTTCCCGCGTCCGAGCGTCTGCGGGCCCTCGAGCAGCTTCAACATCAGAAATTCCCGTCTAGCGCCCACGACGAACCAGCACGCTGGATAGTCCCTCGGGCAGCACACGTATGATCAGAATGACAGCAAACAGCATGCCGATCTGGCCGATGATCTGCCCGTAGCTGGCATTCAATGCCATTCGGATCATCGCCAGGAACACCGCGGCCGGCGCGGTTCCGAGCAGGACATTGGCGCCGCCGATCACCACGGTGACGAAGCTCTCGACCACAAAGGTCGCGCCCATGGTCGGGATCAGCGTCATGGTCGGCGCGTAGAGCGCGCCGCAGAGCCCCGCGAGCGCGGTGCCGATGCCGAAGCTGATGGAATAGATCCGCCCGGTGCGCGCGCCGAGCGCCTTGGCCATCGCCGCGTTCTGCATCGTGGCGCGCGCGATCACGCCAAAGCGCGTCTTCATGAAGATGATGTAGAGGCCCGCAAGGACCGCTACCGCACAGGCAAACAGCACCAGCCGGTAGGTCGAAAACGTGTAGGCCCCGATCGCGAAGCTTCCTTCCGGCGTGCCAATACCGCGCACCGCGGAGCCGACGATCAGCAGCATCGACTGCGTCACGATCAGACTGAGGCCCCAGGTCGCGAGCAGCGAGTCGAGCGGTCGCTTGTAGAAGCGCCGCACGACGAGGTACTCGACGATCATGCCGATGATCCCCGCCGTCAGCGCGGCCAGGATCTGCGCGATCGGAAGCGGCACGCCGAGATTCACGAGCCCCACGGTGACGTAGGCGCCGCACATGATGAACTCGCCATGCGCCATGTTGATGACGCCCATCATGCCGAACACGATGGCCAGGCCCGCCGCCGACAGGATGAGGAACGCGAAGACATCGGCGAACTGATAGAATACCGAGAAGAGTTCAGCCGACATTCCGGTCTCCCTGATCGCGGCGCCGCATCATTGCGGCGCCGGCTCGCCTCAAAGCCGCGGTGCAAACACGAGCAAGATTCGTGCCTGCGCGCATCACGACTTGCTGGGAAGATGACTCGGCGTGTACTGATCCTTGTCGTTCTTCTTGGTGAGGTCGCAGCCGATCTCGCCAAGCCAGTATGGCTGGATCGTGCCGTAGTCCTTCTCTACCGTCACCTCATGCTTGGGCCCGACCGAGATCAGGCGCATGCGGTGCGACGTATGCTGGCTCTTCGGGTCGATGCAGACCTTGCCCTCGGGAGCCTCGATGCAGGCATCCCCCGTTGCGATCACCTTGCGCATGTCCTCGAGCTTGGTCGACTTGGCCTTCTCGACCAGCGCCTTGTACATGTAGAGCGCGTTATAGGCGTTGTAGCCCATGTCGTTGATGTAAAGCTCGTCGGGGAATTTTGCGTGCCAGCGCTTCTTGAAGTCATTGGCTTCGGGGGTATCGATCTCCTCGAACCAGTTCGCGGTCGCATGCATGTTGTTGAGCGCCGGCGGCTTGAACCGCTTATGCTCGAAGCCGAGCATGATCTTGATCGAAGAGCCCATCGGCAGGTTGAGGTTGGCCGCGGCTGCCTGTTCGAAGAACGAGTCCTGCGCCGCGCCGACATTGATCGTCAGCAGCCAGTCCGGCTTCGCCTTCTGGATGTTCTGGATCGTCTGCGCGAACTGCGACACGCCGAGCGGGATGAATTCCTCGCCCACGACCTCGCCGCCGAGGTCCTTCATGATCTTGCGGTTCCACTCCGCGGAGATCTGGCCGAAATTGTAGTCGGCTGCGATGACGTAGACCTTCTTGCCGAACTTCTGGACCATCCAGGGGATCAGGGTCGAGAACTGCTGCTCCGGCACCGCACCCATGCTGATCATGCTGGCGTCGCAGACACCGCCTTCATACTGGTTCGTATAGAAGTACGGCGTGGTGGTGCGATCGACGATCGGGCGCAATGCCTCGCGCGATGCCGAGGTGATGCCACCGATCAGCACGTCGACCTTGTCGCGATTGAGCAGCCGTCGGCCGAACTCCTGATAGCGGGCATTGTCACCCTGGGGATCGAGATGGATCAGCTCGATCTGCCGGCCGAGAATGCCGCCGCTCTTGTTGATCTCCTCGACCGCCAGCTGCGAGCCGTGCAGCTTCGGCATGCCCATGAAGGCGAGATCGCCGGAGACGTCCTCCAGCAAGCCGACCTTCAGCGGCGGCTCCGCCGCCTGGGCGGCACCTATTGCCGCGGTCCCGAGCATTGCACCAAGCAAAGCCATTCCGACTATACGCCCCGAATACATCGCGATGTCCTCTGTCGTTGAAGGATGTTTGAAGTCACGCCTTGAGGTAATTCTTCAGGATCGACGCCCCCATCGTGTATTTGGGATCGACCATGTTGCCGAGCCGCATGCGGCCGGCCTGGCTGAGCAGCATGTAGGCGTCGATCTCGTCGAAGCCGTAATCGGCGCTCATCCAGCGCACGAGCTCGCGATAGGCGATGCGCGCCGCGTCCTCGAGCGGGCGCGCGCTGCCGATAGTCATGATGAAGTCGCGCGTCTCGAGCCGCGGCCAGGCGAAGCTCCAGTTCTTGATCAGATCGATCTGCAGCGTCACCGTCGCGCGCTGCTCCAGCGCGACGCCCGAGAGTTCGCCGTCGCCCTGCGTGGCGTGGCAGTCGCCGACATAGAGCAGCCCGCCTTCGGCATGCACCGGCAGATAGATAATCGCGCCCGGTGCAACGTCGGGCAGGTCCATGTTGCCGCCGTGATAATCGGGCTGCAGCGAGGAAATCGCCTCGATCTCGGGCGAGACGCCGATCGTGCCGATGAACGGCTCATAGGGCAGCGTGATCTTTTCGTTCCAGCGCACGCCGTTGCGGTCGACATGCAACTTCCTGACGCGTTCCGGCAGCGGCGGATTGAGCAGCGCCGTGGATGCGGTCCCGACCAGGCCGCCGAATTCCGGAATGATGCAGGTCGTTCCGGCCGGCTGCGCGCCGCGGGTCTCGACGTCGCGGATATAGACGGCGAGGCAATCACCCTTCTTGGCGCCCTTGACCGCGATCGGCCCGCATTGCGGGTTCAGATAGGGGAAGTTCAGCTTCGCCGTAGGACTGTCGCTTTCGCTGGTGAGCACGCCGCCGAAGGCGTCTTCGGTTTCGACAACGACGACCCCACCCGGGTCGATCGACAGGGTCGGCTTGGCATAGGGCCCATAGACGTAATGGAAGCCACCCTGCTGCTCGATCGTCAGGCTATGGGTCGTACCGATCGCGCCCTTGGCAAGGGCGCGCTTGGCCATGATGGAACTCTTCAACCAATCTTCGGTCATGCGGTCGGCTCCTCAATTCAGATCGCGGGATGGCGCTTGTGCCAGTCGGTGACGCGCTGGAAGGCATCGCCCGCGCGAACGAGGCTTGCTTCGTCGAAGTGGCGGCCGACGAACTGGAAGGCGATCGGCCCGCCGTTCGGCGCGAAGCCGCCGGGAAGCGTCACGGTCGGGCTGCCGGTCATGTCGAACGGACAGGTGAAGCGCAGCAGCCCGGTAATCAGCGACGGATCCTCACCCAGCGCCGCCATCTTGGCCAATGTCGGCGCAGCGAACGCCTGGGCCGGAACGGCGATCAGATCGACCGTCTCGAACAACAGCCGCACCGCGCCGCGGAACGCTTCGCGCCGCAGCACGATCTTCTGGTAATTCATGCCGGATTGCGCCCGGCCGAGATCGAGCAGGCCGGCGAGCGCCGGACCATATTCGTCCTTGCGTGCGGGATAGGTCTCTTCGTGCGCGACCGCCACTTCGATGCCGCACAAGGGGAACCAGTCCTCGATGACGGCCTTGGGATCAGGAAACGTGATGTCCTTGATCTTCGCGCCCAGATCGGCAGCAACGCGCAGCCCTTCGCTGAGCACCTTGCCGGCAGCCTCGTCGGTGCCTTCGATGGTCCAGCGCCGATCAACCCCGATCGTCACGCCGCGCAAATCGCCGGACAGGCCGGCGAGATAGTTCGGCACAGGCAGCGGCACGGAGGTGGTGTCCTTGGGATCCTGGCCGGCAATCACGGCGAGGATCGCGCCGCAATCGGCCGCGCTGCGCGCCATCGGCCCGATGTGATCGAGCGTTGCCGCGAGTTCGAACGCGCCATAACGGCTCACGCGTCCCCAGGTCGGCTTCAGCCCGGTGATGCCGTTGGCGGCCGATGGAAAACGGATCGAGCCGCCCGTATCGGTGCCAAGCGAGCCGAAGCAAAGCCCCGCGGCGGTGGCGACGCCGGAACCGCTCGACGATGCGCCCGACCACAAATCCGCATTCCACGGATTCTTCGGCGGATCGATCTTCGGGTGATGGTCGGCATAGGCGCCCTCGGTCTGCTGCAGCTTGCCGAGGATGACAGCGCCGGCATCCTTCAATCTCGCGACGACCGTGGCATCCTCGCTCGGCCGGAAGTCCCGGTGAATGGTCATGCCATGCGCGGCCGGAGCGCCCTTGGCCCAGCACAAATCCTTGACGGCGATCGGCACGCCGTGGAGCGGTCCCTTGATCTTGCCGGACGCGATGTCCTTCTCGGCTGCCGCCGCTTCGGCCAGCGCCGCCTCGCCCATCACATAGGCGTAGCTCTTGAGCTTGCCGTCGAGCTGCTCGATCCGCCCGAGCATCGCCTTGGTCACCTCGACCGGCGAGAGCTTTTTGGCCTGGATTTGCTGCCCGATCTCAATGAGCCCGAGATAGTGAAGATCCGTCGTCGGCATCGTTTCTCATCCCCGCACTTGACATGACGCAAGCGCAGGCACTGCCCATCACCGCGCATGCGCCTCCGGCTTGGCGGCACGGACGTGTCGCCAATTTGTTTAGCGGCAAAAGCAAAAAACCACCCGCCCCTCCGAAACGAAGGTGACGAATGGCCCAAATGCCGCGGCTATGAACTATCGCATGGGTCCGGAGTCGAACGGAGCACTCTGCGCGGCGATCGGGACGTCATCGGCCAGATCGACGCACGCAAGGTTCGACAGGAAGCCCTGTAGGAGAAAATTCTAAGGAGGTGTGCAGCGCGTTGTCAACGAGGCTGGCTGCACAAATTTCGCGAGGTGCATGCGCAGCAAATCGGCATGACCTCTTGCACCGACCTCTGCGAAGATGATTTCCTTGATGCGTTGCGCGGCCGAAAGTACTCAATGACCAAGCCCTCCATTCCAGTCGGCATCATCTGCTCGCAGCACGGGCCCTATCAGGCCATGGGACGCGAGATCCTGAAGAGCGCCATGATGGCGGTCGACGAAATCAACAATCAGGACGAATTCGACTTCGCGATATCGGCGCATGTCCGCGATCCCCGCGGAATCATTTCGGAGTACCACACGGTCTGCGACGACCTCATTCGCAACGTCGGCGTCGAGCATATCATCGGCTGCTACACCTCGGCCTCGCGCAAGCAGGTGCTGCCGATCGTCGAGCGTACCGACCGCCTGCTCTGGTATCCGGCGCGCTACGAGGGGTTCGAATGCTCCGACAATGTCATCTATGTAGGCGCCTCACCCAATCACAACGTACTGCCGCTGGTGCGTTACGTGCTCGATAATCTGTCGCGCGAGATCTTCTGTGTCGGCTCCAACTACGTCTGGACCTGGGAAACCAATCGCGTCACCCGCGAGCTGGTGACGGCGGCCAAAGGACGCATTCTCGCCGAACGCCTGCTCGAACTTGGTGAAAGCGCGGTCACGCACATCGTGGACGAGATCGTGCGGCGCCGGCCGCCGGTCGTCTTCAACACCTTGGTCGGCAGTTCGAGTTACGAATTCATCCGCGCCTTTCATGCGGCGACCGCCGCGGCTGGCCTCGAGATCCCGATGCTGAGCTGCAGCCTGTGCGAGCCCGAGCTCAAGATCGCGGGTCCTGCATCGGCCGGATGCATCACATCGTCGGCCTATTTCGAGAGCATTCGCCTGCCCGAGAACCGTGCCTTCGTGGCGCGCTGGAAGGCGCGCCACGGCGAGCACAGCAGCCCGTCCGTCGACGGGCAATCCGCCTATGTCGCGGTCTATCTGCTGGCCCGGGCGCTGCAGCGCGCGGGCACATCCGATATCGGCGAGGTGCGGCGCGCCGCGGCCGGCCATCGCTACAATTCGCCGCAAGGTCCGGTCTGGATCGACGGCAGCAACAACCACTGCGTCCTGACGCCGCGGCTGGCCGTCTCGAACGCCGAAGGACAGTTTGACATCTTCTGGGAAGCTGAAGCGCCGGTTAGACCGGATCCCTATCTGACGCAGCTCGACATCGCCGCCAGCCCGGCAAGGGATGGAACGTTGCCGAATGCGCCGCATTTGCGGGTTGTGAAATGAGCAAACCGTCTTCATTTTCGCTGCGGGGCCGCAAGGCGCTCGTCGCCATCAAGGATGAGCGCGATGCCTCGATCGTCAGGCGGCAGTTCGAGCGCCTCGGGATCGAGATCGTCATATGGGAGCCCGGTGCCAGTATCGACTGCCGTCCCGACGTGACGCTGATCGATGACGAGTTCCTGCCGCTCACCTCGCCGGCACAGCGGACGTCGCTTGGACGAAGCCCGGTCATCGCCCTGCTCGGCACCGAGACGCCAAGCCGTCTGAAGCTGGTGCTCGACCTCGATCCGGCGTCATTCCTGGTGAAGCCGCTGCGATCGGCCGGCATCTATGCCGCGCTCGTCCTGGCTTTCGAGCGAAGCGAGCGCACCAGCGAGCTCAAGCAGCAGGTGCTCAAGCTGGAGCAGCGGCTGCGATCCCGCCGCGTCGTGCTTGCCGCGGTCCTTCAGGTCATGCACAGCCATGCGCTGGCCGAGCCGGCGGCCTTTGCGCTGATCCGCCGCGCCGCCATGGAGCAGCGCAAGACGATCGAGGAACTTTCGGCGGAGATCACCGCAAAGGGCTCCCTGCCCCGGGCAACGGGCTAGAGCCGGTCGTCTATTTCTTCAGTTCCGCGTAGAGCTGCATCACCCGTTGCGGCAACACCTCGATGCGCGGCACCCGGAGCGCATAGCGCTCGCCGAAAATCCGATCGAGCTGGGGAAATCTGTGCTCACCGATGCCGAAGGCAAAGATATCGGTGCCGCGCCGCCGCAGCTGCTGCGCGGCCCGGCGGGCGTCCTCGACGAGATATTGCCTGTCCGGCACGTCGACGTCGGACGGCTCGCCGTCAGTCAGAACCAGCAGCACTTTCCGGAACGCGCGTCGTTCCGCGAGGTAGCCCCCGGCATGGCGCAATGCCGCGCCCAGCCGGGTGGAATGGCTGCTGCCAAGACCCGCGAGACGTGAACGAACCACGGCGTCCATCGGCTCCGCAAAGCCCTTGATGCGCAGATAGCGCACGCGCTCGCGGCCGTCGGAGCTGAAACCATGCACCGCGATCGCATCATTGGCGGCCTCGACCGCCGCCGCCATGATCGCGGCCGCCTTGCGTTCGACGTCGAGGACCGTCCGGCCGCGGCGGTCACGGTCGGCGGTCGAATGCGACAGGTCCAGCAGCAGCAGGATGGCGAGATCGCGCGGTCCGGGTGCATCGCGCTGGTAGACCCTGGGTTCGCTGATATTGCCGGTTCGCCGCTCGATCGTCAGGGCGATCGCCGCGTCAATGTCGAGCGCGTCGCCGTCGCGCTGGCCCTTGTGTCTGATCCGGCGGCCAATCGACGCGTCGCGGGTCAACTCCGTGATCCAGCGCATCGCCTCGGCGTCCGTCGAGGAATCGAAGGGCTGCGCGGAAACGGCGGCGTCGGCTTCCAGAATCGTGGTCCAGTCCGGCCGCTCGGTACGCGCCGCATAGTCCCATTCCGGGTAGGTCGCGACCGGAAACCCGTCCAGCAGCGTTACCGCACTGGCCTTCGCGCGCAGCGTCTCGTCCGGCTTGGCGTTGTCGTCGGTCGATTGGCCCACCGCATCGTCGCGCCGCTCGATCCGGACGGAATCGACGGCAAGTTCGATCGTCTCGGCCGGACTGTCCCGCTGGTCGCCGAAATCCCACAGCGCCAGATTGTCGTCGCGATAGGCAGGTTCGACGACGTAGCTCTTGGCGTTGAACTGCAGCCGCATCTGCCCGATGTCGTTGCCGAGCAAACCACCGATCTCGCGGCTGATGGCGGGATCGGTCCAGCGGCCGGCGGCAGCGGCAAACAGCGTCCGCCCCTTGGTCACCCACGCATCCGGATCCTGATAATCGGGATCGATCAGCGCCCGCGCCAGCCGCATCATCAGTCCGGCTGCGGTTGCCTGGCCGGCTGGCGTCGCGCTGTGAAATGGCAGCCACAGCCGGCGCAGCCCCGGCATCCGGTGGAGCGCCAGCGCCTCGACCCGGGCATCCTCGATCAGCGAGACCAGCGCGATCTGCAGCGCCTTCAGTCGCCTCACCGGAAAGCGGGTGGTGGAATGCACCAGATGCGCGCCGGCATGCGCGACCGCCGCGAGATAAACGGCGTCGGCCGCCTCGCCCTCGAAGCCGGGAAAGGTCTGCGGAAGACCGACGAGGCCGGCGGCGAGTGAGGTCCGCCGCGGCACCGGCGTCGGTGCAACGGCAAGTTTGCGGAAACGCGGCTTTCTGTTCCACAACGCGATCGTGGTTGCAGCGAGGCGCTTCTCCAGCCGCGCGAAATCATCCCCGCTCCGACCGGCTGCGAACAGCTGCGCCGAAAGCTGATCGTCGAGCGCGAAATAGGCGCGGCGGCGCGATGCGCGACTGCCACTGGCGCGCAAGCCAGCGGAGACCCACGCCGCAAACTCCTCGCCGCCGGCATGCGTCAGAAACTGCCCCAGCCGGCCGATCGCGAGCCCCGCCGACTCCGGCCCGGTGGCTGCGAGTTCGTCGAGCGCGGCGAGAACCGCGGTGAGTTCTCCTGCACCCGCAAGCCGGGGCAGCACCTTGGACAATTCGGTCAGCAAGGCATGGGCGACGCGGCTTCCGGCACCGCAGCCGATGTCCCTGACCGCGCGGCCGATCGCGATCAGATCATCGGCCGATCGCTGCGCCGGCCATTGCTCCGATAGACGCAGAAAACCCTGCACCACGGCTTGACCGAGATTGGCCTCGAACAGGGCGTGCACGGCCTCGTCCCAGACCGCCAGGTGATCGAACCAACCAGTTCGCTGCAGAGCGGTACGCGCTGTCTGCACCGCCGCAGCTACATCGTCATGGCCGCGCAAGAGTGCCGCAAGCCGACGTCCGGACCGGAAGCTATCGAGCGAACTGATTTGCGCGACCGCCACCTGCAATCTTCCACTTACCCACAGGCCGAGATCACGTCGCGCAACGTGTTCCTGGTGTCCGCATCATCGGTCAGGGGAACGACGATCGTGGTCTCGCAGGCCTTTTCGAGGCTGATGCCGCATCCGATCAGTCGGCCGGCATTGACCAGCATCCGGGTCGAGGCGCCTTCGTCGAGCCCCTGACCCTTCAGGTTGCGGCTGTGCTGGGCGATCTTCACCAGGAGATCGGCGAGGTTCGGCTCGATGCCGGCTTCGCGCGACACCACCTCGGTTTCGGCCGGCCGATCCGGATAGCCGAAATCCAGCGCCGCGAAGCGCTGCTTGGTGGATTCCTTGAGGTCCTTGATCGCGCTCTGGTAGCCCGGATTGTAGGAAATCACGAGCTGGAAGTCGGAATGGGCGTGGATCAATTCACCGCGCTTTTCCAGCGGCAGCACACGACGATCGTCGGTCAAGGGATGGATCACGACCGTCGTGTCCTGGCGCGCCTCGACGATCTCGTCGAGGTAACAGATCGCGCCAAGACGCACCGCTGTGGTGAGCGGCCCGTCGCTCCACACCGTGCCCTCTGCGTCAAGCAGCCAGCGCCCCACCAGATCCGCCGCCGTCATGTCCTCGTGGCAGGCGACCGTAATCAGCGGGCGGCCGAGCCGCCACGCCATATATTCGATGAAGCGGGTCTTGCCGCAGCCGGTGGGCCCTTTCAGCATCACCGGCATGCGGTTGGCATAGGCCGCACCGAACAGTTCGACCTCATCCTTGAGCGGCCGGTAATACGGCTCTTCCCGGATGCGGTATTGATCAAGCAGCAAAGCGGGATTGGACAAGCTCACGCCTCCCATGATCGCGCAGGCAGCCGTTCGCAACCGGTCGATATCACGATGCGAGCAGCTCCTTGAGCTTGCCGTCGATAAAGTCGACATCGACCGGATTGGTCCCCGGCCCGCCGGCGAAGTGGCCCCAGATCGACGGTACCGGCACGAGCTTGGCGTTCGGCATGTTCTCGACCTCGAACGCGCTGTCCTCCGGCGGGAAATAGAGATCGGTCTGTCCCGGCATGACATAGGCCTTGGCCTTGATCGCCCGCAGCGCGGCCTTGAAGTCGCCGTTGTAGATTTCGTTGTCGCTGATGTCGCCGTGCTGCCAGGTCCACAGCATGGTCAGCAGGTTGTTGGGATCCTTGGGCAGGAAGAAGCCCTCCCAGAACGCCACCAGGAAATCCTCCAGCGACGAATAGCCCAGCGTCTTGATGTCGAGCTGCTCGCGATAGAAGGCCTGCGAAAAGCCCCAGCCGGCATAGACACGCGCGGCGGCGCGCAGGCCGCGGGCCGGCTTGTCGGTGTACCAGCCCTCCTTCCACGCAGCATCCGCGGTGAGTGCCGCCTTGACGCCTTCGAGAAACACGAAGTTGTGCCGCGAGCATTTGGCCGAGCCGCAGAACGGCGCCAGGAGATCCATCATATCGGGATAGAGCGCGCCCCAATGGAACGTCTGCAGCGCGCCCATCGACCAGCCGACCACCAGACGGATGTGCTTGATGCCGAATTTCTCGGTCACCAGCCGGTGCTGGGCGCGCACATTGTCATAGGCCGTCACCTGCGGAAAACGCGGTCCATTATACGGTTCCGGCGTGTTGCTCGGCGACGACGACAGCCCGTTGCCGAGCATGTTCGGAATGATAATGAAGTACTTTGCCGGGTCGAGCGCCCTGCCCGGTCCGATCAGCCATTCATTGTCGTAGTGCTGGCCGGAGTACCAGGTCGGATAGACGATGACGTTGTCCTTGGCTGCGTTGAGCTGGCCATAGGTCTTGTAGGCGAGCTTGCAGTCGCGAATGGTCGCGCCGCGCTGCAAGGTCAAATTGCCGAGATCATGGATCTGATAGTCGACGCTCATTGATGTACCCTTCTTGCTTGATCGAGCTGATCGCTTACGCCGGACGCGCCACCTTTTCAGTCGGAGACTCCACCCGTGCGATCGCACCGTACACGATGCCTGCGACCACCGCGGCGGAGATCGCAGTGGACAGTCCCGGCATCAGGTTTTCAACCGCAAAGGCAAACAGCGACCCGATGCCCCAGGCGATGAACGGCTTCGCACGCCAGTCGACGTCCGCACGCGCCTCCGCCCGTAGCAGATACTGATCGACCAGAATGATCGCACCGATCGGCGGCACGAGGATGCCGAGCAGCGACAGCCACTGGATGAAGAACGCCCAGACATTGCCGGCAGCAACCAGGATGCCAAGCGCGCCGAGCACCACCGCCATCAGCCGCATATTGGTCCCGAGGATGCGCGACCAGCCGGTGGCCGCGTTGTACAGGCAATGCGAGCAGACCGAGCCGAGATTGGCATAGAGGAAGATGAATGCGAGGATGCTGAGCCAGGTGAGCTGCTTGCCGTTCATGTAGCCGAACATGTTGTCGACACCGAACGGGTTGGCGTTCGGCACGGCGAGCGCCGCCGTCATCACGCCGCCGACCAGCATCGCGACCAGATTGGCGAACGGAAACGCGCTGAACGTGGCAAACAGCGAGGACCGCGTGCTCGGCGCCCAGCGATTGAAGTCCGCCGTCACCGTGCCTGCGTCGATGAACAGCGCGAGCACCACCGTAAGCCCGACGCCCATCGACATGCTGGCGACGCCATTATTGCCGGCATAGCCAAAGATCGCCGCTGACGTCGTGGTCGAGGCGGCATCGGCCGCGACCCAGAGGCCGAGCACGACAAACAGCGGCACCGACGCCAGCCCGATCCAGTGCAGTCCCTTCACGCCGACGAAGGTGATCCCGATATAGAGCACGCCGGCAACGATGGTCATCGCCACATAGTTGAGGCCGTAGGTTGAGGAGATCAATGCGCCGGTGATGCCGGTCTGCACCGCATACCAGCCGAGCAGCAGGGTCGACAGCAGACCCGATGCCAGCACATAGCCCTTCTTTCCGAACACGATACTCGCGATCAGCGCGAAGTTCATGCCTCGCCTCGTGCCGATCAGGCCGAGCGCGCCGACATAGGCGAACATGATCAGATTGCCGACGATCATCGCCACCAGCGCATTCTTGAACCCCATGCCCAGCACCAGCAGCGATCCGGTCATCGCGCCGGTGATGATCATCGGAAAGCCCAGCCACACCATCGTGACCGAGAAGGCGCTGCGCCGAGCGCTCATCGGTACCGGCTCGTGCTCGAATTCATGGCCGAGAAGGTCGTCGATCTGCCCTTCGGTCTGCTGAACCAGCCCGCTATTCGATTGACCGCTCATGATGTCCCCCCTGTTTCCTCCGCGAGGAAGTGTCCGCCGTTGCATCGAACCACGCCGGCGCGAAACATCGCGCCGGCGCCGATCATCGATGTCACTCAACGATGTGCGACTTTCTGGTTCGGAATGCCCTCGATCGGGCATTCGTCGGTTCCGACGGTCGGACGGGTCATGGCCTCGACCATTTCCCGGGTGCCCTCGGGGTCCGTGATCCAGTTCTTGTAGAAAGTGTAGGGGCAGACCGCGTGCCCCCGATCGCCGTCGCCGGAGTTGATCAGGCCGGTATAGCCGCGGTGCATCAGCTTGAAGAGATGGTTCTGCGACTGCATGTTGCGGCGGGCGTCGCGGATCAGCGACACCGAGAGCTGCGCGTACTGGATGCCGTTCTCCTCCGTGCCGCACTCGCCGAGCGTCCTTCCGTCGAAACCGATGAGCGCGGAATGGCCGAAGTAGGAATAGACGCCGTCGAAGCCGGAGGCGTTGGCGACCGCGACGTAGCAGTTGTTGGCCCAGGCCATCGACTTCGATATCTGGATCTGCTGCTCCTTGGCCGGATACATGTAGCCCTGGCAGCGCACGATCAGCTCGGCACCGCGCATCGCGCAGTCACGCCAGATCTCCGGATAGTTGCCGTCGTCGCAGATGATCAGGCTGATCTTCAGCCCCTTCGGCCCGTCCGAGACGTAGGTGCAATCGCCGGGATACCAGCCCTCGATCGGTACCCACGGCATGATCTTGCGGTACTTCTGGACGATCTCGCCCTTGTCGTTCATCAGGATCAGGGTGTTGTACGGCGCCTTGTTGGGATGCTCCTCGTGGCGCTCGCCGGTCAGCGAGAACACACCCCAGACCTTCGCTTTGCGGCAGGCGTCCGCGAAGATGCGGGTCTCCTCGCCCGGCACGGACGACGCCGTCTCGTACATCTCCTTGGAGTCGTACATGATGCCGTGGGTCGAGTATTCCGGGAAGATCACGAGGTCCATGCCCGGAAGGCCGAGTTTCATGCCCTCGACCATCTTGGCGATGTTGCGCGCGTTATCCAGCACCTCGGCCTTGGTGTGCAGGCGCGGCATCTTGTAGTTCACCACGGCAACGCCGACCGTGTCCTTGCTGCTCGATATGTCTCCATGCAACATGTCTCGACTCCCTTTCCTGAGCGATAATTCCCGCTACACGGCCATGTGCAGCTGGATGAGATCATCGGTGAGCTCACCGATCGCGCCCTTGGCGACGACGCGTCCCTTTTCGAGCAGCGCGAAGCGGTGAGACGCGCGCCGCGCGAACGCGACATTCTGTTCGACCAGCACGACCGTGATGCCGCGCTCGCGATTGAGATTGACGATCACGTCCTCGATCTGCTCGACGATGTTCGGCTGGATGCCCTCGGTCGGCTCGTCCAGCAGGATGACCTTGGGCTTGGCCAGCAGCGCCCGCGCGATCGCAAGCTGCTGCTGCTGGCCGCCGGAGAGATTGCCGCCATAGCGATTGAGAAAGTCCTTGAGTACCGGAAACAGCTCGAGCACCCACTCCTCGATTCCGTTGGCCGATTTCGCCGCGAAGGTTCCGAGCGTCAGGTTCTCCCGCACGGTGAAGCGCGGCAAAATCCCGCGGCCCTGCGGCACGTAGGCAATACCGGCCTTGGCGCGCTGATAGGTCCGCAGCGGCGAGATGTCGGCACCGTCGAGCGATAGCCGTCCGGTGCACCGGTCCATCAGGCCGAGGATGCTGCGCATCAGCGTGGTCTTGCCGACGCCGTTGCGGCCGAGCACCGAGAGGAATTCGCCATTGCCAACCATCAGGTTGATGCCCTGCAGGGCGCGGCTGTTGCCGTAGAAGGCGTCGACGTCGGTCAGCTCAAGCATGGCTGATGCCTCCCGATCCGAGATAGGCGCGGCGCACTTCCGGATGCGCCTCCACTTCCGCCGCGGTGCCCTCGGCCAGCATCTGGCCCATATGCATCACGGAGATGATGTCGCCGATCGCCTTGACGAAGCCCATGTCGTGCTCGACCACGATCAGCGTGTGCTTGCCCTTCAGCCGTGCGAACAGTTCGGCGGTCTTGCGGGTTTCCTGCGCCGTCATGCCCGCGGTAGGCTCGTCCATCAGGATCAGCTCGGCGTCCTGGGCGACCAGCATGCCGATCTCCAGCCACTGGGTCTGACCGTGCGACAGATAGGCGGCCGGTCGGTCGAGCTGCTCGGTGAGCCCGACCAGCTCGGCCAGACGCTCGACATGCTCGCGTCCTGAATTGCCGATGTTCCAGCGCAAATTGCCAAGCACGGAGGTGCGACGCGCCCGCGCCACTTCGAGGTTCTCGGAGACCGACAGCTCGCGGAACACGCTCGGCACCTGGAATTTGCGGCCGACGCCGGCGCGGGCGATTTCGTATTCCTCAAGATCCTGCAGCGCGGTGCCATCGAAGCTCACCGTGCCGGCGCTCGGCTTGACCTTGCCGCAGATGATGTCCAGCGCGGTGGTCTTGCCCGCGCCGTTCGGCCCGATCAGGCAGCGCAGCTCGCCCTTGCGCACGCTCATGTTGAGTGAATTGAGCGCCTTGAAACCGTTGAAGCTGACCGACACGTCGCGGAGATCGAGATGGGAGCTCATGTGCTGCCCTCCGTCTGGCCGACGCCTTGCGCCACCCCGCCCGCGGCCGCATGGCGGCGCTGCACGATCCAGCGCAGCACGACCTGCGCAAGGCCGGCGAGCCCCTTCGGCAAAAACAGCACCACGAGCACGAACAGCGCGCCCATCACCAGCGTCCAGGTTTCCAGGAACGCCGCTGACTCCGACAGCGCGCCCTGCATGCCCGCCACCAGCACTGCGCCAAGGAACGCGCCGACCAGGCTCTGCCGGCCGCCGACCGCGCACCACACCACCACCGAAAGAGAGAGCTGCACGCCGAGGAAGGTCGGCGAGGCAAACTCCATCACCACCGTGTAGAGCATGCCGGCAAGGCCCGCGATCGCCGCCGACAGCGCGAACACGAAGATCTGGTAGAGCGCGACGTCGTAGCCGAAGTAGCGCACCCTGCTCTCATGGTCGCGGATCGCCTGCACGATCAGTCCGGCCTTGGTTCTCGTGAAGGCAAAGGCGACAAGCAGGCTGAGCAGGACACAGCTGGCCACGAGATAATAGGTAGCCCGGCCATAGGCATCGAACGCGACGCCGAAGGTCTCGAGCTGGGCGAGATCGGTGATGCCGTTGAAGCCGCCGGTGTAGCTCTGCTGGTCGATGATCACGAGATTGATCACCACCATGGTGGCGAGCGTGATGATCGAGACATAGACGCCGGTGACGCGGCCCCGGAACATGAACCAGCCGAGCGCCGCCGCAACCAGCGCCGGCACGATCAGGCCCGCGGCGATCGCGAAGGTCAGCGAGCGGAACGGCTCCCAGAACCACGGCAAATGCTGGACATTATTCCAGACCATGAAGTCCGGCAGTCCGCTCGCTCCGGTATGCACCGGCACGGTCTTGAGCTTGAGCGCCATTGCCATGGCATAGGAGCCGAGCCCGAAGCTCATCGCCTGGCCGAGATTCAGGATGCCGCCGAATCCCCAGGACAGCCCGAGCGACACCGTGAGGATGCCCAGCACCAGATAACGCGCGACCTTGTTGAGCAGGAAGTCGTTGTTGAGCAGCACCGGCAGCGCGAACACCACGGCAGAGACAATGAGCAACGGTGCAAGCTGCGCGATCAGGCGCTGCAATCCGCTGGAGTTAGAAACATGCGACGGCATAGATGAGCGATCTGTCTCAGGCCCGCACGCGTGCGGTGAAAAGCCCCTCGGGGCGGAAACGGATGAGCACGACGATGGCGAGCAGCACGATTGCCTTGGCCACCGTGTCGTTCTGCAGGAAGGCAATGCCGCCGGAGAGCTCGCCGAGGATGAAGGCGCTCGCCACGGTGCCGGCGAGGCTCTGCACGCCGCCGAGCACCACCACCATGAAGGCATCGACCACATAGCCGGTGCCCATATCGGGCGACACGCTCTTCAGCGGCGACACCAGCGCGCCAGCCAGTCCCGCAAGGCCCGCACCGTAGGCGAAGGTCAGCGCATAGACCCGTTTGGCGTTGATGCCGAACGAGGCAGCGACGGAACGGTCCTGGATGATCGCGCGTAGCTTCATTCCGACCGTGGTGCGGTTCATCAGCAACCAAGTCGCCACGAACAGTGCGATCGACACCACGAACAGGAACACCCGATAGGACGATACCGAGATGCCGAACACGTCCATGCTGTCGGACAGCGCCGGCGGCAGCTGCACGTAGCGCAGTTCGCTGCCGACCATCAGCCGCACCGCCTGCTGCAGCATGATGCCGACGCCCCAGGTCGCAAGGATCGTGTCCAGCGGCCGGTTGTTGAGCAGGCTTAGGACGTAACGCTCAATGACCCAGCCGAACGCGGCGACCACGAAGAAGATCGGCACCAGGCTCGCGAGCAGGCCGAGCCCGAGATAGGTATGGAACACCCAGGCCGCGTAAGCGCCCAGCATCACGAACTCGCCATGGGCGAGATTGATGATGCCCATCGAGCCGTAGATGATCGACAGGCCCAGCGCGACCAGCAGCAGGATCGATCCGATGCTGAGGCCGGTGACGATTTGTTCGATGAATTGGTCCACGTCGGGATCCGCTTTCGATGTTCGCATTGTGCGCCCTGCCCCTCGCCCCCGTTCGTGCGAGAGGCAGCATTCGTTTCGGGACGCTGGCCGCCGGCGCCGCACGCCGACGGCCTTCGTCAGCCCCCGTCGTCAGCTCTTCTCGACCAAGCCCTTCTCGGTGCATGACTGTCCGGGATAGGCCGCGTAAGGCACCGGCTTCAGCCACTCCTTGGCCTCGACGAGAATCTCGAACTGTCCGTTCGACTTCGCCTGCGCGATCTTGGGCCACAGCCAGGTGTGCAGGTTCTCCGGCTCGATCCGGACCTTGCCCTGCGGTGCAATCACTTCCTGGCCCTTGACCGCGTCGCGGATGTTCGGCGGCGTGAGATCGCTGGTCGCGAGCTTCTCGACCGCCTGCTTGAACAGGTAGGTCTGGAAGTAGCAGGCCTCCGACACGAAATGCGTCACCTTGTCGGCGCCCCAACGCTTCTTGTAAGCCTCGACGAACTTCTCGTTCTCCGGCGACTTGTGCACCATGAAGTAAGGCGCCGAGGTGAAGTGACCGGCGGCCGCCTCGCCGCCCATCGCAGCGACTTCGTTCTCGGAGGTCGTGAGACTCGCCATCGGCATCTTCTCGGGATCGAGGCCGGCCGCCTTGTACTGACGATGCAGCGCGACCACGGAATCGCCGACCACGGTGGAAAAGATCACGTTCGGCTGAGTCGAGCGGATCTTGTTGATGACGGAAGAGAATTCGGAATGGCCGAGCGGCACATATTCTTCCGCCACGACCTCGCCGCCGAGTTTCTCAAGCAGCTTCTTGCAGTAGTTGTTCTCTTCCTTCGGATAGATGTAGTTGGAGCCGATCAGGTAGAACTTCTTGCCGAACTTCTTGACCAGCCAGGGCACGAACTCGTCCTGCTGCTGGTTCGGCACCGCGCCGGTGTAGATGACGTTCTTCGAGCACTCGCGGCCTTCATAGAGCGTCGGATACCAATAGAGATTGTTCTGCCGCTCGAACACCGGCAGCACCGCCTTGCGGCTTGCCGAGGTGTAGGAACCGAACACACTGACGCATTTGTCGCCGACGACGAGCTTGCGAGCCTTCTCCGAGAAGGTCGCCGGATCGGACGCGGGGTCCTCGACGATCGGCACGATCTTGCTGCCCTTGATGCCGCCTGCGGCGTTGATCTCCTCGATGGCGAGCAGCGTCGCCTTGTTGAGCGATTCCTCGATGATCGCGGTCGTTCCCGTCAGCGAGAACAGCACGCCGACCTTGATCTCGCCGCCGGCGGCGTAAGCGAGGTCGGCGTTCTTGATCCAGATGTGCGGCAGTCCGGCGCCGGCAAACGCGCCCAGCGCCGCGGTATTCCTCAGCAAAGTCCGCCGTGAAATGCTCATCCCTAGCTCCCTTCAGGACTGAAAAAACAAAAAGCCCTCCCGATGCGCGCTTACGCGAGCATTGGGAGGGCTTTGTTGCCGGTTGTGTCGAAGGCGGCGCTGTCGCCGCCGGCCCCGCTATTGGGGCTTACTGTTGATGATCGTAGCCAAGCAGTTCGAACGAGTCAACAATCGCCGCGG
The DNA here is from genome assembly GCF_055264925.1 of Bradyrhizobium sp. KZN70725. Classification (NCBI taxonomy): domain Bacteria; kingdom Pseudomonadati; phylum Pseudomonadota; class Alphaproteobacteria; order Hyphomicrobiales; family Nitrobacteraceae; genus Bradyrhizobium; species Bradyrhizobium sp. KZN70725. The sequence goes on along the minus strand of NZ_JBUYWT010000018.1, from coordinate 91,370 downwards.
CGACTGCACTTGCCGACACGCGACGATCCATCGCCTGTCGTCTGATGAAGCCATAGGCTTCGGTTTCCGGCATCTGCCGCGTCGCCATCAGGATCGCCTTGGCGCGCTCCACCGTGCGCATCGAGCGCAGATTGTCATCGAGCTTCTCGATCTTGCTGCGAAGCCGCCGTTCATAACCAAATTGACTGCGCGCCAGCACGAGACTGGACAGCACGGCATTCTGCGTGAACGGCCGTGGCAGCACGGCGTTCGGCGTCGCATGACACAGCGCATCGGCGTGAACGGTTTCCGTCGCCGGCAGGATCACAACCAGCGCCGAGCGCGCGTCGCCGGGAATCCATGGCAGGCGCCGCGCTAGGTCAGGGGAATATTCGCAGTACACCACGTCGGCATCGGCGGGCACGCTCTCCGGCATCGGCCAGACCTGCCTCACCCGCATCCGGAACCGCTGCAACTCGCGCAGCAACATGCCGACCTGATCGTCGACCGGCGCGACCACCACCGCCGACAGATCGGCAAGTTCCTGAACCATGGTCTTGCGTCCGCCGACGTCTCGGCTCAGCGACGGCTTACGCGACATTTCGTTCATTGGACGCTTCCTGTTTGCGTTGCACGACCATATCCGATCAGGAACGGATCCGCATGCACCGGCTCCTTCGACTGGCTGACGACATCGAACTGCCCCTGGCGGTTGGCGCGCCCGATGCGGGTCCAGAGGTCGGTATGACCCGACATCGGGTTGACGGTGACGGCACCTTGCGGTGCATCAAAGCTGGTGCCGAACACCATCGAGCGGAGAACTTCGGTGTCGAGTGAATTGACCTGCTCGAGCGCTTTCGCGAACAAATGCAGCTGGAAATAGGATGCTTCGGCGCACATGTTAGTTGAGATATCGGCGCCGAACCGCTTCTTGAAGCGCTGCACAAACGCATTATTAGCGCTGCCCTCGACGCCCTGGAAATACGATGCGGCCGTGACGTGTCCCTCGCCGACGTCGAAGCCCATGGCGGCAATTTCCGCTTCCGTCGTGGTCAGGCTGGCGATCGGCACCTGCTTTGGATCGAGCCCGACATTCGCATAGGCCTGATAAAGGAACACCGTGCCCTCGCCAACGACGGTCGAGAAGATCACGTCGGGCCTGACACGCTTGATATCCTGGATGATCGGCACAAAATCCTGCCAGCGCGCGTAAACATTGACATAGCGCTCGCCGACCACCGAGCCGCCGTTGCTCTTGAGCAGCTCCCGCATCACCCGGTTGGACTCGCGCGGATAGATGTAGTCGGACCCCACGAAATAGAACCGCGTTCCGAACGTATCCATCAAATAGCGGCACAGCGCGAGGCTGTTCTGGTTCGGCGAGGCGCCGGTGTAGATGACGTTGGGCGACGCCTCGAACCCTTCGTAAAGCGTCGGATACCAGAGCAGACCGTTCAGCCGTTCGACTACCGGCAGCACCGCCTTGCGGCTCGACGAGGTGTAGCAGCCGAAGATCGTGCTGACCTGATCCTCGATCATCAGCCGCTTGGCGTAATGACCATAGGCGGCCGAGTCCGATCCGGGGTCATAGGCAACGGGAACCAGCTCGCGGCCGCAGACGCCGCCCGCTTCATTCACCTCTTCGATCGCGAGTTGCGTGCCCTGATACTGGGTCTCCTCGATGACCGACATGAAGCCGGTTCGCGAGAACAGCACTCCTATCCGCCACGGAGCGGATGTCGTTTGGGTAAGGTTCGACATGATCAGGCCCTCGACAGAATTGGAGGGACGAGAGGGATTATTGTTCTTGTTGCTCTCGAACAGCATTGCCGGCTGCGGAAGATTGCATGCCATCTGCCGCGAGACAAGGACCCTGGCCGCTCATCCTGTCAGCGAAGCTGACGCGAAAGCAGGCAGACTAATGTGTCACCCGCGACGGGTCACAGGCGCAGCGCTCCACGGACCACCTATCTCCGGTAGCTGCACCGCCGATTTCCCGTATCAAGGCATGTCCGGCCGGTCACCTCACGTACATCAACCGGAAGGTTGAGAGCTGCAACGGGATTGCTCGTTAAGCTGCGCCCCGGTCGGGAGATGCCGCAACTCCCGATCGAGGAGGTCCCATCAGCGCAGGCTAGGCAGATCGAGCCGGTTGGCGCGCGCGCATTCGACCGCCGTGTCATAGCCGGCGTCGGCGTGGCGCATGACGCCTGTCGCCGGGTCGTTCCATAGCACACGCTCGAGCCGGCGCGCGGCTTCCGGCGTGCCGTCAGCGACGATCACCATGCCGGCGTGCTGCGAATAGCCGATGCCGACGCCGCCGCCGTGATGCAGCGACACCCAGGTGGCGCCGCTCGCGCAGTTGAGCAGTGCATTGAGCAGCGGCCAGTCGGACACCGCGTCGGAGCCGTCGCGCATCGCCTCGGTCTCGCGGTTCGGGCTCGCCACCGAGCCGCTGTCGAGATGATCGCGGCCGATCACGATCGGCGCCTTGAGCTCGCCGCGCGCCACCATCTCGTTGAAGGCAAGGCCAAGCCGATGGCGGTCGCCGAGCCCGACCCAGCAAATTCGCGCAGGCAGTCCCTGAAACTTGATGCGCGCCTTGGCCATGTCGAGCCAGTTGTGCAGGTGGCTGTCGTTGGGCATCAGCTCCTTGACCTTGGCATCGGTCTTGAAGATGTCCTCGGGATCGCCCGACAGCGCCGCCCAGCGGAACGGCCCGACGCCGCGGCAGAACAGCGGACGGATATAGGCCGGAACGAAGCCTGGAAAATCGAACGCCTGCTTCAGGCCCATGTCCTTGGCCATCTGGCGGATGTTGTTGCCGTAATCGAGCGTCGGGATTCCCTGCGCGTGAAAATCCAGCATGGCCTGGACGTGATCGACCATCGAGGTCTTGGCTGCCGTCTCAACGGCCTTCGGGTCGCCCGCGCGTTTGGTTTCCCAATCGGCGAGTGTCCATCCCTTCGGCAAATAACCGTTGATCGGATCATGCGCGCTGGTCTGGTCGGTGACGATGTCCGGGCGCACGCCGCGGTGCACCAGTTCGGGAAAGATCTCGGCCGCATTGCCGAGCAGGCCGACCGACACCGGCTTCTGGCTCTTGACCGCCTCAGCAATGATCGCGAGCGCGTCATCGAGCGTCGCCGCCTGGCGGTCGAGGTAGCCCGTCCGCAGCCGCATCTCGATGCGGCTCGGCTGGCATTCGACCGCGAGCATCGAGGCGCCGGCCATCGTCGCGGCCAGCGGCTGGGCACCGCCCATGCCGCCGAGGCCCGCCGTCAGGATCCATTTGCCGGCGAGACTGCCGCCATAATGCCGGCGGCCGACCTCGACGAACGTCTCATAGGTCCCCTGCACGATGCCCTGGCTGCCGATATAGATCCATGAGCCTGCCGTCATCTGGCCGAACATCATCAGGCCCTGCCGGTCGAGCTCGTTGAAATGATCGAGCGTTGCCCAATGCGGCACCAGGTTGGAATTCGCGATCAGTACGCGCGGCGCGTCGGCATGGGTCCGGAAAATGCCGACCGGCTTGCCGGACTGCACCAGCAGGGTCTGGTCGCCTTCGAGCTTGCGCAAGGACGCGGCAATCCGATCAAAGCTCTCCCAGTCGCGCGCCGCACGGCCGATGCCGCCATAAACCACGAGCTCGCTCGGGCGCTCGGCGACATCAGGGTCCAGATTGTTCATCAGCATGCGCAGCGGTGCTTCCGTCAGCCAGCTCTTGGCGCTGATGTCGGTGCCGCGGGGAGCACGGATGATGCGTTCGTTATCCAGTCGGCGGTTCATGACGGATGTTCCTGCTAAGCAAGTCTTCTAAGTCAGTCTTGGAAATGGATCGGTCGGAAGCACCGCGATCGCAGCGGCGGGCAGCGCGTCGGCTTCGATCAGAACGGCCGCCCTGGCGAGATCGTCAGCCATGTAGCGGTCGGCGGCGAGCGCCGGAACCTGCTCTCGGAGCGCGGCAATGACCGCAGCGAGCGGCGCGCTCGTTGAATGCGGCGCGCGCAGCGTGATGCCCTGCGCGGCGACCAGCAGTTCGATGCCGAGGATGGCGGCGAGATTGTCGGCCATATCGGACAGCCGGCGCGCAGCATGCGCGGCCATCGAGACGTGATCTTCCTGGTTGGCGCTGGTCGGCGTCGAATCGATCGAGCACGGCATCGCACGCTGCTTGTTCTCGGCATAGAGCGCCGCCGCCGTCACCTCGGCGATCATGAAGCCGGAATTGATGCCGGGTTCGGGCGTCAGGAACGGCGGCAGGCCGAAGTTCAGGGCGGGATCGACGAGGGTCGCGATCCGCCGCTCGCTGGTCGCCCCGATCTCCGAAAGCGCCAGCGCGATCTGGTCGGCGGCGAACGCCACCGGCTCGGCGTGGAAATTGCCGCCTGACACGATCTCGCCGGTCTCGACCAGGACCAGCGGGTTATCCGTCACGGCATTGGCCTCGATGGTCAGCCCGCGCGCGGCCTGCGCGAGCAGGTCGAGCACAGCACCCGCGACCTGCGGCTGGCAGCGCAGGCAATAGGGATCCTGCACGCGCTCGTCGCCCTCGAGATGCGATTGCCTGATATCGCTGCCGTCAAGCAGCGCGGTCAGGGCGGCGGCCGCAGCGATCTGCCCGTCATGGCCACGCAAAGATTGAATCTCGGGACGAAACGGCACCGTCGACGCCATCGCCGCATCGACCGACAGCGCACCGGTCACCAGCGCGGCGCACGCCAGGCGATGCGCTCGCAGCAGACCGGAGATGGCGTAGGCGGAGGAAAACTGCGTGCCATTGATCAGCGCGAGCCCCTCCTTCGGGCCGAGCGTCAACGGCTCGAGGCCGGCAACCGCAAGCGCTTCACGACCCGGCACGACTTTGCCATCAAGGATTGCCTGCCCCTCCCCGATCATGACCGCGGTCATGTGAGCGAGCGGCGCGAGATCGCCGGAGGCACCGACCGAGCCCTGCTGCGGCACCAGCGGATAAACGCCGCGCGCCAGCATGCCCTGCAACTGCTCGATCACCTCGCGGCGCACGCCGGATGCGCCGCGACCGAGCGAAATCACTTTCAACGCCATCATCAAACGCACGATCGGCTCGGGCGTGTTCGGACCGACTCCACAGCAGTGCGACAAGATGAGGTTGCGCTGAAGCAGCGCGGTTTGATCGGGCGCAATGCGCGTCGATGCCAGCTTCCCGAAACCGGTATTGATGCCGTAGACGGGAACGTCGATATGCGCCGCCTTCGCCACGATCTCCGCGGCCGCCTCGACGCGCGGCCAGCACGATAGATCGAGCATGATGGGCGCGCCCGCGAGCACGCGCACCAGGACGTCGAGGCCGACGGTTCCGGGCGTCACGACGACAGGCGCATCCCGATCGCTCATTGCCCCCTCCACACCCGGCTGTGCAGCGGGTTGAAGCCGATGCGGTAGACCAGTTCGGCCGGACGCTCGATGTCCCAGATCGCCAGATCGCACCACTTGCCGGCCTCTAACGTACCGGTCTCGGCGAGCATGCCGAGCGCGCGCGCCCCTTCCCGCGTCACCCCTGTGAGGCATTCGGCGACCGTCATCCGGAACAGCGTTGCGCCCATGTTCATCGCCAGCAGGAGCGAGGTGAGCGGCGAGCTGCCAGGATTGCAATCGGTCGCCAGCGCCATGTTCACACCGTGGCTACGGAACAGCTCGACCGGCGGCTTGTGCGTTTCACGAATGAAATAGAACGCGCCGGGCAGCAGGACCGCGACGGTGCCGGCCTTCGCCATCGCCACCGCGCCGGCTTCGTCGGTGTGCTCGAGATGATCGGCCGAGAGCGCCGAGAATTTCGCGGCCAGCGCCGCGCCGCCGAGATTGGACAGCTGATCCGCATGCAGCTTGACCGGCAGTCCGAGCGCACGCGCCGCCTCGAACACCCGCGCCGTCTGCTCTCCGGAAAACGCGATTCCCTCCATGAAGCCGTCGACGGCATCGGCGAGGCCGGCGCTGGCCACGGCCGGCAGCATCTCGTTGCAGACCAGATCGATGTAACCGTCCTTGTCGCCGTTGGCCTCCAGCGGCAGCGCATGCGCTCCGAGGAAAGAGGTGCGGATCGCGACCTGCCGCAGGCGGGCGAGGCTGCGTGCCGCCGCAAGCTGTCGCATCTCGGTCTCGGCATTGAGGCCATAGCCGGACTTGATCTCGACGGTGGTTGCGCCCTCGCCGATCAGCGCGTCGAGCCGCGGCAGCGCGCCGGCGACGAGCTCCGCCTCGGTCGCCTTGCGCGTCGCCGCAACGGTCGAGACGATGCCGCCGCCGGCGCGCGCGATCTCCTCATAGCTCGCGCCCTTCAGGCGCAGCTCGAACTCGTGCGCGCGGTTGCCGCCGAAGACGAGATGGGTGTGGCAATCGACGAGCCCAGGCGTGATCCAGCGGCCGGCACAATCGATCCGATCAACGGCGTCCGCATCCACAGGAAAGTCCGACTGCACGCCGGCATAGACGATGCGGCCGTCGCGCGCCGCGATCAGGCCCCGCTCGATCTCGCCGAGATCAGTGCGGTCGCTGCGCATCGTGGCGAGCCGGGCGTTGTGCCAGATACGGTCGAAGCGCTCTGCCATGCGATCGTCCCCTCGAGGTGGGATGCTTGACTTATATGTCTAGACATATAATCGTGTCCGGGTTCTGTCCAGCCGGCGTGGAAAAATGACACGACTGCATTTCGCATTCGCGCTGCTGCCTTCGGGCTGGGCCAATGACGTGCAAGTCGTCGTTGTCGATGGCGCGATCGCCTCGGTGACGACGGGCGTTGCACCTGGCGCCGGCGACGAACGTCACCAAATGGCGGTTCCGGGATTGGCGAGCCTGCACAGCCACGCCTTTCAGCGCGGCATGGCCGGCCTTGCCGAACTGCGCGGCGACACGACCGATACGTTCTGGACCTGGCGTGAGACGATGTATCGCTTCACGCTGACCATGACGCCGGACGACGTCACAGCCGTCGCGACCCTGCTCTATGTCGAGATGCTCGAGCGCGGCTTTACCCGTGTCGGCGAGTTTCACTATCTGCATCATGATCGAGACGGCGCGCCCTACGCCAATCTCGCCGAGATGGCCATACGCATCGCAGAGGCCGCCGACGCCTCCGGCATCGGGCTCACGCTGCTGCCAAGTTTCTATGCTCACAGCACGTTCGGCGGCGCCGCACCGCATGCCGGGCAACGTCGCTTCATCTGCTCGGTCGATCAGTTCGCCGCGCTGATGGCCGCCTCGCGCGAGGCAATCCGAAAACTTCCCGGCGCCAACATCGGCATCGCTCCGCATAGCCTGCGCGCCGTGGCGCCGGATGAGCTGGCGGCGATCATCCCGCTTGCCGGGGCGGACCCGATCCACATCCACGCCGCCGAACAGGTGCGCGAGGTGGAGGATTGCCTTGCCTGGTCAGGACAGCGGCCGGTGCAGTGGCTGCTCGAACATGCGCCCGTCGATCAGCGCTGGTGCCTCATTCACGCGACCCACATGACGGAGCAGGAAGTCAATGCACTCGCCGGCAGCGGCGCGATTGCCGGCCTTTGCCCCGTCACCGAAGCAAGTCTCGGCGACGGCATCTTCTCGGCGCGCGAATTCCTCGCCGCGGGCGGCCGGTTCGGCATCGGCACCGATTCCAATGTGCTGGTCGGCGTCGCCGACGAGCTGCGCCAGCTCGAATACGGTCAGCGGCTGAAACACCGCGAGCGCAATGTGCTCTCGGGGCGTCCCGGCACATCCACCGGCCGCGCCCTGTTCGACCAGGCGCTCGCGGGCGGCGCGCAGGCTCTGGCACAGACCAAGGCCGGGCTTGCGCCCGGCGCGCGCGCCGACATCGTCAGCCTCGACACCGCGCATCCGTCCCTCGCGGGACGGTCGGGCGATGCTGTTCTCGACGGCTGGCTGTTTGCAACTGGCAGCGACGCGATCGACTGCGTCTGGGCCCGCGGGGACAAGGTGGTCACAGGCGGACGGCACCGGCTGCGTGACAAGGCGCGCGAGCAGTTCAACGCAAGTGTGCGGAGGCTCGTCGCGTGAGTCTCGCCTCCGACCAGCCCAAAACGAATACAGCCGGCAAGCCGACGATCTACAAGCGCATCCGGCTCGACATCGAGACGCGGATCCTGACCGGCGAATGGCCGCCCGGGCATCGCATCCCGTTCGAGCACCAGCTGATGGCGCGCTATCGCTGCTCGCGCATGACGGTGAACAAGGCGTTGTCGGAACTGGCGCAGGCCGACCTGATCGAGCGGCGGCGCCGTGCCGGCACCTTCGTGCGCCGTCCGCAGCATCTGTCGGCGGTGCTCAAGATCGCCGACATCCGCGCCGAGATCACCGCGCTCGGCCGCAGCTACGGCTATCAGCTGATCGAATGCCGGCGCCGTACCGCGACATCGGCCGATCGCGCCCGGCTCGGCGTCAGCACGGCCGGCAAGATAGTCGCGATCGCCTGCCGGCACAGCGCCGACAATGTGCCGTTCGCCGTCGAGGACAGGCTGATCGATCTCTCCACGGTCCCGGAAGCTGCAACCGCGGACTTCGCCCGCGAACCGCCGGGATCATGGCTGCTGCACCATGTGCCGTGGACCGAAGCCGAGCATACCATCAGCGCCGTCGTCGCCGACGACCGCACGGCAAAGGCGCTCGACATCGCGGTCGGCGCGCCCTGCCTCGTGATCGACCGCTACACCTGGCGCAGCGCACGCACGGTGACGGCGGTGCGGCTGCATTATCCAGGCGAGACGCATCGGCTGGTGGCCCGCTTCAAGGGAGGCTGAGGACAGCTTGCGCGGCATATTTCATGCAATGCATCATGGGCCATCGTCCGCCAACATGCTTCATGCGGCAATCCGCCGCGACTGAAGAGATCAGTGACGTGAAGACATCAACTGGGTTCAATCCATCGTTCAAGGGGTCGACAATCATGCGTTCCTTCAAGCTATTGCCCGCAATCGCAGTGTTGCTCGCGTCCACGGGCGCGTTCGCGGATGACGTCAAGGTCGGCGTCGGCATCTCCGGATGGACCGGCTTCGCGCCGCTGACGCTCGCCAAGGAGGCCGGCATCTTCAAGAAGAACGGCCTCGACGTGACCCTGAAGAAGATTCCGCAGAAGGACCGCCATCTCGCGATCGCCTCGGGCGACATCCAGTGCGCGGCCACCACGGTCGAGACCTGGATCTCCTGGAACGCCAATGGCGTCGCGACCAAGCAGATCTTCCAACTCGACAAGAGCTATGGCGCCGACGGCATGGCCGTGCGCAACGACATCGCCGCGATCAAGGACCTCAAGGGCAAGACCGTCGCGGCGTCGGCGCCCGGCACCTCTCCGTATTTCGCGCTGGCCTGGATGCTGAAGAAGAACGGCCTCACGGTGAAAGACGTCACCGTGGTGAATCTGGAGCCGGCCGCCGCAGCGCAGGCCTTCGTCTCCGGCCAGAACGATGCCGCGATGACCTACGAGCCTTATCTGTCGACGGTGCGCGCCGCTCCCGACAAGGGCAAGATCATCGCGACCACGCTCGACTACCCGATCGTGATGGATACGTTCGGCTGCACGCCGAAATTCCTGACCGACAATCCGAAGGCGGCGCAGGCGCTTGCCAACAGCTATTTCGAGGCGCTCGACATGATCGCCAAGGACCAGGCCAAGTCCTACGAGATCATGGGCGCTGACGTGAAGCAGACCGGCGAGCAGTTCGGCAACTCGGCAAAGTACCTGCGCTGGCAGGACAAGGCCGCCAACCAGAAATTCTTCGCCGGCGACTTCCTCACCTTCAACAAGGACGCTGCCGAGCTGCTGCTCGAGGTCGGCATCATCAAGGCCGCGCCGAAGGTCGAGGACATCTACGACGCCAGCTTCATCAAGTAACGCAGCAACCATTTCGACCGGTCCCGCATCGCGACACAGCTGGCGGGACCGGCGCATAAGCTACTCCCGGATCATCTGATGCGCCCTCTCGAGCCCACGACATCGAAGCAGCGCGTGGCCTATGGCCTCGCCTTCTTCGTGCTGTTCGTCGCCCTCTGGTCCTGGGCAACGTTCGGCGGCCATGTGTCGAGGACCTTCCTCGCCAACCCGCTGACCATGGTGCAGGAGGGCTATGAGCTGCTCGCAAAGCAGGGCTTTCTGTTCGACATCGGGATGACGATCTGGCGCGTGATCGGCGGGTTTGTGCTTGCTGCCGTCATCGCGGTGCCGCTCGGCGTTCTGATGGGCGCTTACAAGCCGATCGAGGCCTTTCTCGAGCCCTTTGTGTCCTTTGCGCGCTATCTGCCGGCATCCGCCTTCATCCCGCTGCTGATCCTGTGGGCGGGCATCGGTGAGTTGCAGAAGCTGCTTGTGATCTTCATCGGCGCAGTATTTCAGATCATCCTGATGGTCGCCGTCACCGTCGGTGCCACACGGCGCGACCTGGTGGAGGCCGCCTACACGCTCGGCGCCCGCGACCGCGGCATCATCCGCCGCGTGCTGCTGCCCTCCGCCGCGCCCGAGATTGCCGAAATCCTTCGGCTGGTGCTGGGCTGGGCCTGGACCTACGTCATCGTGGCCGAATTGATCGGCTCATCATCCGGCATCGGACACATGATCACCGACAGCCAGGCGCTGCTCAACACGGGCCAGATCATCTTCGGCATCATCGTGATCGGGCTGATCGGCCTGATCTCCGATTTCCTGTTCAAGGCCTTCAACGCCTGGCTGTTCCCGTGGAAGCTCGCATGACCGCGCTCAGGATCGATCAGGTCTCGCGAACCTTTCCCGCCCGCGCCGGCAACGCGCCGACGAGAGCGCTCGAGCCGACCACGCTCGACGTCGGCAACAACGACTTCGTCACCATCCTCGGCCCCTCCGGATGCGGAAAGTCCACTTTGCTCCGGATCATCGCCGGGCTCGACCGGCCGACCAGCGGACGGGTCACGCTCGACGGGCGCGAAATCACCGGCCCCGGCGCCGATCGCGGCATGGTGTTTCAGTCCTACACATTGTTTCCGTGGCTGACGGTGCGGGAGAATATCGCCTTCGGCCTGCGCGAGCGCGGCGTGTCACAAGCGGAGCGCCATGAGATCGCCGATGCGTTCATTCGCCGGGTCGGGCTATCGGGCTTCGAAAATCACTGGCCCAAGCAGCTGTCGGGCGGCATGCAGCAGCGCACCGCGATTGCCCGTGCGCTGGCCAACGATCCGAAGATCCTGCTGCTCGACGAGCCGTTCGGCGCGCTGGACAACCAGACGCGCGCGCTGATGCAGGAGATGCTGCTGGGGATCTGGGAGCGCGACCAGAAAACGGTGCTGTTCGTCACCCACGACATCGAGGAAGCGATCTTCCTCGGCAGCCGCGTCATCGTCATGAGCGCGCGTCCGGGCCGCATCAAGGCCGAGATCGCAGTCGACCTGCCGCATCCCCGGTCCTACAAGATCAAGACCACGCCCGAATTCGTCGCCCTGAAGGAACGGCTGGTCGAGGAAATCCGCACCGAAGCCCTGAAGGTCGCCGAACAGGCCTGATGATCAGCCACGCTTCTAGAGCCCTTCCCGTTCCGAGTGAATCGGGACGGGCTCCAGACTCTTGTTTTGACGCGTTTTCTTAACGCGAACCGGTATCCACTTCGCTCGAAAACGCTCTAATGGCTGATCATCCAGGGCCGCGCGGTCGGAAAGCCCTTGGCGCCGCTCTTGGTTTTGGTCATCAGCCGTGCCGGCTTCTTCCTTCCCGTCGAGCAGCAGCCGCAGCCCGGGCCGTGCGCCGCCTTGTATTGATCGAGCGTCTTCGGCGCGTGGCGGCTCTGCTCGTTGGTGGCGTGGGCCTTGCGCTTGTCGGAGGGCATGCAGAAGAACGCCGGCGCGGTCAGGATCACGCGCGGCGACGTCGTCTCGCATTGCGGGCAGTCCTGCGGCAGGTCGCATTCCGCCATCGGCCGCATGTCGGTGAACGGGCCGCAGTCGTTGCAGAGATATTCGTATATCGGCATTTCCTTCATCCTTGCGCAATCGTGCGTGACATCCGGCGATGGATGCGGGGCGGCCAATACGCAGCCGTCCCGCACCCTTCGCGCAGGGATCACCAAAAGGATCACTTGTCCGGCGAGATTGGCATCTGCACGTCGCCCGTGATGTGCTTGATCGGTCCCGCCGACGACGGCATGACGTCGAAGTCGAAGATCTCCGTCGGCAGCCACAACGTGGCGCAGGCATTCGGCACGTCGACGACGCCGGAGATGTGACCCTGGCACGGCGCGGTGCCGAGGATCGAATAGGCCTGGGCGCCGGAGTAGCCGAACTTCTTCAGATACTCGATCGCGTTCAGGCAGGCCTGGCGATAGGCGATGTGGACGTCGAGATAATGCTGCTTGCCGGCCTCGTCGACCGAGATGCCCTCGAAAATCAGGTAATCCTTGTAGTTCGGCGTGATCGGCGACGGCTTGAACACGGGGTTCTTGATGCCGTATTTCGAGACGCCGTCCTTGATGACGTCGACCTTGATGTGCAGCCAGCCGGCCATTTCGATCGCGCCGCAGAAGGTGATCTCGCCGTCGCCCTGGCTGAAATGCAGATCGCCCATCGAGAGGCCGCCGCCCGGCACATAGACCGGGAAGTAGATCTTCGAGCCGCGCGACAGATCCTTGATGTCGCAATTGCCGCCGTGCTCGCGCGGCGGCACGGTGCGGGCGCCCTCGAGGCCGATCTTGGCCTTGACGTCACCCTTGGCCTGGCCGGCATGCGCGGTCGGCGCGAACGGCGGATTGGCAAGGCCCGGCACCCGGGTCGGGTTGGTCGCGATCAGCTCGGCCTCGCGCTTGTTCCAGGCCGCCAGCATCTTGGCATCGGGCAGACAGCCGATCAGGCCGGGATGGACCAGGCCGGCGAAGTTGACGCCGGGCACGTGGCGCGACGAGGTGTAGAGGCCCTTGATGTCCCAGATCGACTTCTGCGCCAGCGGGAAATGGTCGGTAAGGAAGCCGCCGCCATTCTGCTTGGAGAAGAAGCCGTTGAAGCCCCACAGGCTCTCCTTCAAGGGACCGACGTCGAGCAGGTCGACGACGAGGAGGTCGCCAGGCTCGGCGCCCTTGACGCCGATCGGGCCGGACAGGAAGTGCACGATCGACAGATCGATATCGCGCACGTCGTCGGCGGAATCGTTGTTCTTGATGAAACCGCCGGTCCAATCGACGGTCTCGATGATGAAGTCGTCGCCGGGGCTGACCCACTCGACGATCGGAACCTCCGGATGCCAGCGGTTGTGGATCTTGTCGTTTTCGTAGGCCGACTTGCTGAGATCGACCTTGATCAGTGTATCTGGCATCGCATTGCTCCCCTTGGGTTACTGATAGTTAGACGGACAGGTACTTGGAAATCTGCGCGGCATCGACGCTGGCGCGCGGATCGTCGCGGACGATCTCGCCATTCTCGATGACGAGCACCCGGTCGGCGATGTCGAGCGCGAAGCTCAGGACCTGTTCGGAGACCACAATCGACAGCCCGCGCTCGTCGCGGATCCGCTTCAGGGTGCGCGCCATGTCCTTGATGATCGACGGCTGGATGCCTTCGGTCGGCTCGTCCAGCAGCAGCACCTTCGGCTTGGTCGCCAGAGCGCGGGCGATCGCGAGCTGCTGCTGCTGTCCACCCGAGAGATTGCCGCCGCGGCGGCCCTTCATCTCGAGCAGCACCGGAAACAGCTCATAGATGTCGCCCGGTACCTCGGAGCCGCCTGACACCACGAGCCCGGTCTCGATGTTCTCCTTCACCGTCATCGTGGAGAAGATCATGCGACCCTGCGGCACATAGGCGAGCCCCTTCGCGACCCGCTCGTAGCTCTTCATCGCGCCGAGCTCGGTGCCGTCCATGGTCACCTTGCCGCTCTTGGCCGGCAGGATGCCCATCAGCGACTTCATCAGCGTGGTCTTGCCCATGCCGTTGCGGCCCATGATCGCGACGATCTCGTTGGGCGCGACCGAGACGTTGAGGCCGTGCAGCACCTCGCTCTGGCCATAGGCGACGTGAAGATCATTGATTGCCAGCATCGTCCCGGTTCCTCAGTGGCCCAAATACACTTCGATGACTTTCGGATCGTTCTTGACGTGCTCCATCGTTCCCTCGGACAGGATCTGTCCCTGGTGCAGCACCGTGACCTTGTGCGCGATGTCCTCGACGAACTTCATGTCGTGCTCGATCACCAGCACCGAACGGTCCTTGATGATGCGGTTGAGCAGCTCGGCCGTCTTGGCGCGCTCGGACACGCTCATGCCGGCGACCGGCTCGTCGAGCATCAAGAGGTCCGGATCCTGGATCAGCAGCATGCCGATCTCGAGCCACTGCTTCTGGCCATGGCTCAACTGGTCGGCATAGGTGTTGAGCTTGTCCTTCAGGAAGATCATCTCGGCGACCTCCTCGACCCGCTGCCTGACGGTATCGTCGCGCTGGAAGGTCAACGAGCCGAACACGGTCCGGCCGCGCGGGAAGGAAATCTCGAGGTTCTCGAACACGGTGAGATCCTCGAACACCGACGGCGTCTGGAACTTGCGTCCCACCCCGGCCTGCACGATCTCGTTCTCGCGCAACCTGGTCAGCTCCTGGCCACGGAACTGGATCGAGCCTGACGTCGCCCTGGTCTTGCCGCAGATCAGGTCGAGCACCGTGGTCTTGCCGGCGCCGTTCGGGCCGATGATGACGCGGATCTCGTTCTCCTCAACATAGAAGGAGAGATCGTTCACGGCCTTGAAGCCATCGAACGACACAGTGAGACCGGAGACCGCGAGCAGGAAGTCCTTGGGCTGATGGCCGACGAGCATGATGATCCCTCCTCACTCGGCCGGCGCGCCGTCGGCGATCAGGCCGGCCGCCGATTTCGATTTGCGTGATGCCAGCAGGCGATCGATGCGCGGCTGGACGTGGTCCGCCCAGATGCCGGAGAGCCCGTTCGGGAAGGCGAGCACGACCGCGATGAACAGCGCGCCGAGGCCGAACAGCCAGAGCTGCGGGAAGGACTCCGAGAGGCTGGTCTTGGCGAAATTGACCAGGAGCGCGCCCCAGACTGCGCCGAAGATCGACATCCGGCCGCCGACCGCGGTGTAGATCACCATCTCGATCGACGGCACGATGCCGACGAAGGACGGCGACATGAAGCCGACCTCGAGCGTGAACATGGCGCCGCCGATCGCAGCGAACACCGCCGCGGCGCAGAACGCGAAGATCTTGAAGTTGGCGACGCTGTAACCGGAGAAGCGCACGCGATCCTCCTGCTCCCGCATTGCTACCAGGATGCGCCCGAGTTTTGTCAGGCGGATGAACTGCGCGACGCAGATGCAGCCGAACAGCAGCACAACCTCGACGAAATACAGAATGAACTTGGCGTGATCGGTGCGGATGTCCCAGCCGTGCAGCGTGCGTAAGTCGGTAATGCCGTTGATGCCACCGGTGTAGCCTTGCTGCCCGACAATCAGAATAGTGAGGATCGCGGCGATCGCTTGCGTGATGATGGCAAAGTACACGCCGCCGACCCGACGCTTGAACATCGCGGCACCGATGATCAGCGCGAAGACCGCGGGAACCAGCAAGATCGCAAGCAGCGTGACCGGGAAGCTGTGGAACGGCTTCCAGAAGAAAGGCAGCGAGGTGAGCTGGTTCCAGTCCATGAAGTCGGGGATGCCCGGCGTCGACTGGATCTTGGTGTTCGCGACCGACGACGCCTCGAGCTTGAGGTACATCGCCATGCAGTAGCCGCCGAGGCCGAAGAACACGCCCTGCCCCAGGCTCAGGATGCCGCCATAGCCCCAGCACAGCACGAGGCCGATCCCGACGAAGGCGTAGGTCAAATATTTGGCGACGAGGTTGAGGCGGAAGATATCCAGCGACAGCGGCAGGATGACAAACAACAGCACCGCGAGCGCAAGGAAGCCGAGCAGTTCGGAGCGATTGAAAAAGCGCGAGTTGATGATCATGACCAGCCTGCTTGTTCTTATTTGCGGACCTTGAGCGCGAAGAGCCCCTGCGGACGCACCATCAGGATCGCGACGATCGTCAGCAGCGTGATCACCTTGGCCATCGATCCCGACAGGAAGAATTCCAGCGTCGATTGGGTCTGCGAGATCGAGAAGGCGGAGGCGATGGTGCCGAACAGCGAGGCGGCGCCGCCGAACACAACCACCAGGAAGGTGTCGACGATGTAAAGCTGGCCGGCGGTCGGCCCGGTCGAGCCGATCATGGTGAAGGCCGAGCCGGCGATCCCGGCGATGCCGCAACCCAGGCCAAAGGTGTAACGATCGACCTTCTCGGTGTTGATGCCGACGGCGCCCGCCATCACGCGGTTCTGCACCACGGCGCGCACCTGCTTGCCCCAGCTTGACCAGAACAGCACATAGGCGACCGCGATCGTGATCAGGATGGTCAGCGCCATCACGAACATGCCGTTGATCGGTATCTGGATGGAGTCGGTCGCTTGCCAGGAGCCCATCATCCATTCCGGCAGTTCGACGCCGACCTCGCGCGCGCCGAAGACCGAACGATAGGCCTGTTGCAGGATCAGGCTGAGGCCCCAGGTCGCCAGCAGCGTGTCGAGCGGACGCTTGTAGAGATGGCGTATCAGCGCCCACTCGACCAGCATGCCGAGCGCGCCTGACGCAGTGAACGCGAGGATCATTGCGATGAAGAAGTAACCGGGGAACAGCCAGGGCGCGACGTGCTGCACGGCGTTCGACGTCATCCAGGTGACGTACGCCCCCAAGATCATGAACTCGCCGTGGGCCATGTTGATGACGCCCATCTGGCCGAAGATGATGGCAAGGCCCAGCGCCATCAGCACATAGACGGAGAACAGGATGAGCCCGGCAAATCCCTGCATCGCAAGGATGGCGCCGAGATCGCTGATCGAATAGTCGCCGAACATCTGGTCCTCCGTCATTCCAAGGGGCACGCGCCGCCGGTCAAGCGACGCTCGTTCCGTAGCGTGGACGATGACGTCCACGCCACGATGCGTTGTGGAGCTTCGTAGCCCGGGTGAGCGGGTGCGATACCCGGGACGGTCCCGCATATCGCCCCGCTCATGCGGGCTACTGGCTCACTGGTAGCCCTTGGGGAACGGATCCGGCTCGACGAGATCGGCGGTCTCGTAGATCAGCTCGTACTGGCCGTCGGCCTTGGCGCGTCCGACGCGGGTCTTCGACCAGAGGTGATGATTCTCGTGGATCCGGACGTAACCTTCCGGCGCGCCCTTGAACTCGACGCCGGGCGACGCGGCCGCCACCTTGTCGATGTCGAAGGAGCCGGCCTTCTCCACCGTCAACTTCCACAGCCACGGACCGAGATAGGCAGCCTGGGTGACGTCTCCGATCACGGTCTTCTCGCCCCACATCTTCTTGAAGGCGGGCACGAAGGCCTTGTTGTTCGGATTGTCGAGCGACTGGAAGTATTTCATGCAGGCATAGGCGCCGGCGATGTTCTCGCCGCCGATGCCGTCGATCTCGTCCTCGGTGACCGAGATCGTGAGCAGCGTCTGCTTGGACAAGTCGATGCCGGCCGCCTTGAGCTGCTTGTAGAATGCGACGTTGGAGCCGCCGACGATGATCGCGTAGATCACGTCCGGCTTGGTCAGCTTGATCTTGTTGATGACCGAGTTGAACTGGGTCGAGCCGAGCGGGAAGTACTCCTCGCCGACCACCTTGCAGCCCTGCAGATGGTTCTCGATGTGCTTGCGCGCGATCTTGTTCGAGGTGCGCGGCCAGATGTAGTCCGAGCCGAGCAGGTAGAAGCTCTTGGCGCCCTTGGTCTTGTTGACCCAGTCGAGTCCGGCGATGATCTGCTGGGTCGCCTCCTGCCCGGTGTAGATCACGTTCTTGGACTGCTCGAGGCCTTCATAGAAGGTCGGGTAGTACAGCATGCCGTTGTACTGCTCGAACACCGGCAGCACCGCCTTGCGCGAGGCCGAGGTCCAGCAGCCCATTACGGCCGCGCATTTGTCGTTGACCAGCAGCTTCTTGGCCTTTTCCGCGAAGGTCGGCCAGTCGCTGGCGCCGTCTTCCTGGATGAACTTGATCTTGCGGCCGAGCACGCCGCCGGCGGCATTGATCTGCTCGATCGCGAGCTTCTCGGCCTCGACCGACCCGGTCTCGGAGATCGCCATGGTGCCGGTGACGGAATGCAGGATGCCGACCGTGACTTCGCTATCGGTGACTGCAAGACCCGTGGTATTGACCGCAGAGGTTGCAGGAACGTCGGCAAATGCCGGACGGCCCAGCATCGAAACGGCCGGCAATGCCGCCATTCCCATCAAGAGTTTGCGTCGGAGCGGAGACTTCAGGCCTGGTTTTGGTTCGTCTGACATGAGCACCCCATCTGGTTCGAGAACGCTTATTGATCAGGCGAGGATTGCTCACTTTTGTGCAGCGCACTGATACGTGAGATCGCGTATACTGCACCGCAAAATAGCGACGTAGGTTTTTGGTACGGGATTTGCCCGCGATCAGCGCATCGTGGACCAGGAGTTCAAACGAGTGGCAGGGCGGCAGCGGATAGACCGCGTCAGGCGCCAGTACAATCAATGGGTCGCCAACCAGACGCTGGAAGACTACGCGCTGCGCTTCACCGCCAAGAGCGCGCGGCGCTGGTCCGCCGCCCGCGTCGCCAACACCGCGCTCGGCGCGATCTCCTTCCTCGCGCTGGAGGCGATCGGCGGCACCATCACCCTGAACTATGGCGCGATGAACGCCTCCGCCGCGATCCTGGTCGTCAGCGTCATCATCTTCCTCTGCGGACTGCCGATCGCCTACCATGCCGCGAAAAGCGGCATCGACATCGACCTGCTGACCCGCGGCGCCGGCTTCGGCTATATCGGCTCGACCATCACCTCGCTGATCTACGCCTCCTTCACCTTCATTTTCTTCGCGATCGAGGCGGTGATCCTGGCCAGCGCGCTCGACATGTGCTTCGGCATCCCGCGACCGATCGGCTATTTGATCAGCGCAGTCGTGATCATTCCGCTGGTCATCTACGGCATCACGCTGATCAGCCGCTTCCAGCTCTGGACCCAGCCGCTGTGGATCATCCTCCACATCATGCCGTTCGCGGCGATCGCCTGGGCCAATCCGCATTCCTTCACCGAGTGGCGCAAATTCGCCGGCGATCACGGCGATCCCGCAGGGACTCTCGACCTGCTGCTGTTCGGCACCGCCGCCTCCGTCGTGTTCGCACTGGTGGCGCAGATCGGCGAGCAGGTCGACTTCCTGCGCTTTCTGCCGCGCGACCGCCGCACCTCGCGCAAGGCCTGGTGGATCGCGCTGCTGAGCGCCGGTCCCGGCTGGATCGTGCTCGGCGCGCTCAAGCTGCTGGCCGGTTCGTTCCTGGCCTTCTTCGCGCTCAGCCACGGCGTCTCGGCCGAGCACGCGGCCGAGCCGGCCAACATGTATCTCGAAGCCTTCCGCTACGTGCTGTCGCAGCCGGATCTGGCAATGGCGCTGACCGGGACATTTGTGATCCTGTCGCAGGTCAAGATCAACGTCACCAACGCCTATGCCGGCTCGATCGCCTGGTCGAATTTCTTCTCCCGCCTCACCCACTCGCATCCGGGCCGCGTGGTGTGGCTGGTGTTCAATGTCGTCGTCGCGCTGCTGCTGATGGAGATCGGTGTCTACAAGGCGCTGGAGCAGACGCTCGCGCTCTACTCCAACGTCGCGATCGCCTGGGTCGGCGCGCTGGTGGCCGATCTCGTCGTCAACAAGCCGCTCGGCCTGCGGCCGCAGCACATCGAGTTCAAGCGCGCCCATCTCTGCGATATCAATCCGGTCGGCGTCGGCGCGATGACGATCGCCACCGTGGTCTCGATCAGCGCGTTCTACGGCCTGTTCGGCCCGACCGCGAAGGCGCTGTCGGCCTTCGTTGCGCTTGCGGTCGCGTTCGTCACGGCTCCCCTGATCGCCTGGGCCACCGACGGCAAGTACTACATCGCCCGCAAGCCGAAGCGGAGCTGGCAGAACATCGAGTCGATCCAGTGCTGCATCTGCGAGCATGCGTTCGAGCCCGAGGACATGGCTTCCTGCCCGGCCTATGCAGGCCCGATCTGCTCACTGTGCTGCTCGCTCGACGCACGCTGCCATGACCTCTGCAAGCCGCATGGCCGGATCGGCGCGCAGGTCTCGGACGCCCTGGGCAAGGTGATGCCGCAGCCGATCTACGCCCGCATCAATTCACAGCTCGGGCATTACCTCGGCGTGTTCGCCGTCTCAGCCGGCCTCGTGGCGCTGGTGCTCGGCCTGATCTACCTGCAGACCACGGCGGCCGTGCATGCCAATGAATTGCTGGCCGACGTGCTCTGGAAGGTGTTCTTTGCGCTGACCCTCATCATCGGCGTGGTCGCCTGGCTGTTCGTGCTGGCGCAACAAAGCCGGCGCGCCGCGGAAGCGGAAACACGCCGCCAGACCACGCTGCTGATCCAGGAGATCGACGCCCACAAGCGCACCGATGCCGAACTGCAGCGCGCCAAGGAAGTCGCCGAGTCAGCCAATCTCGCCAAGAGCCGGTACGTCGTCGGCCTCAGCCACGAGCTGCGCTCGCCGCTGAATGCGATCTCCGGCTACGCGCAGCTATTGGAGCAGGACGACAGCCTGCAGGTGCGGCCGCGCGAGCAGGTGCGCGTCGTCCGCCGCAGCGCCGATCATCTGTCTGGGCTGATCGACGGCATCCTCGATATCTCCAAGATCGAGGCCGGCCGGCTCTACCTGTCGCGCGACGAAGTGCGGCTGAACGATTTCCTCGAGCAGCTGGTCGGCATGTTCCGCCTGCAAGCCGCAGCAAAAGGCATCGACTTCGTGTTCAAACGGCCGGCCGTGCTGCCCGTCGTGGTCTATGCCGACGAGAAGCGGCTGCGTCAGATCCTGATCAACCTGCTGTCGAACGCGATCAAGTTCACGCAATCCGGCCAGGTGCAATTCGTGGTGCATTACCGCAGCCCGGTCGCCGAGTTCGAGGTGAGCGATACCGGGCCGGGCATCCAGCCCGACGACCTCGAGCGGATCTTCGCGCCGTTCGAGCGCGGTGCGCTCGGCGTCACCCAGCCGCAGACCGGCACCGGGCTTGGCCTGACCATCAGCCGCCTGCTCGCGGGCGTGATGGGCGGCGACATCAAGGTCCTGAGCACGGTCGGCACCGGCAGCACCTTCCGCGTCAAGCTGCTGCTGTCGGAGGTCACCAATCCGCGGCGCGATGCACCGGTCGATGCTCCCGTGTACGGCTATCACGGTCCGCGCAAGACCATCCTGATCACCGACGACGACCCGACCCACCGCGACCTGTTGCGCGAGATCCTGACGCCGCTCGGCTTCATCCTGCTCAGCGCGCCGGACGGACCGGGCTGCCTTGCCCTCGCACAGCATTGCCGGCCGGACTTATTTCTGCTCGACATCTCGATGGCGGGCATGGACGGCTGGACGGTCGCCGAAACCCTGCGCTCCGAAGGCCATCACCAGGCGCGGATCCTGATGATCTCGGCCAGCGCGCTGGAGGCTCATGGCGCGCCGCTGGCGCAGCCATTCCATGACGGCTACCTGATGAAGCCGATCGACATCCCGCGGCTGCTCGAGACCATCCGCCAGTTGCTCAAGATCGAGTGGCAGTATGAGGCCGAGCCGGCCCCGCCTCCGCAATGGAAGCCCGAGAGTGGTTCGCGGCCGCCGGTGAAATATGTCGAAGAGCTGATCAGCCTCGGCCAGCTCGGCTATGTCAGGGCGATCCAGCTCAAGCTCGACGAGATCGGCAATGAGTGTCCCGAACATGCCGATTTCGTCGGCCAGATGCGCACGCTGATCGACCGGTTCGATCTCGATCAATATATGGCGACGTTGAAGACATTGCACAGCTATGACCATTGAACAGAAGAAGCGCGACGTCGCGCTCGTCGTCGACGACTCACCCGAGACGTTGCGTCTCTTGACCGATGCGCTCGATGGCGCTGGCATGACCGTGATGGTCGCGCTCGACGGCGCCTCGGCGATGCGCATCGTCGAACAGATCACGCCCGATATCGTGTTGCTCGATGCCGTGATGCCCGGCATGGACGGTTTCGAGACCTGCCGGCGGCTGAAGCGCGACGCAGGGCTCGACGGCGTGCCGATCATCTTCATGACGGGCCTCGCCGAGACCGAGCATATCGTGCGCGGGCTGGAGGCCGGCGGCGTCGACTATGTCACGAAGCCGATCGTGGTCGAGGAGATGCTCGCGCGCATCCGGGTCCATCTCGCCAATGCGCGGATGACGCAAAGCGCCCGCGCGGCGCTCGACGTCTCCGGCCGCTATCTGCTCGCCGTGAACAGCGCCGGCGCGCTGCTGTGGGCGACGCCGCAGGCACAGCGACTGCTGTCGGATACGCTCGCCGACGCCGCCGACAATTTCGCGCTGCCGGACCCGATGCCGCAATGGCTCGAGCAGGCGCAGAAGGGCGGCACGGGAAAGAAGACAGCGACCGTGGCGTCGTTCCCCGGCAACGAACAGCTTCGGCTGCAATATATGGGCAAGCTCGGGCCCAACGAATTCCTGCTGCGGCTCGCCAAGGACACCAGCGGCGACATGCCAGCCGAGTTCTCCAGCGAGCTCGGCCTGACCACCCGCGAGGGCGAGGTGCTGTCCTGGCTCTCCAAGGGCAAGACCAACCGCGACATCGCGCAGATCCTCGGCCTCAGCCCGCGTACCGTCGACAAGCACCTCGAGCAGATCTACGCCAAGCTCGGCGTCGAGAACCGCACCGCCGCCGCCGCGATCGCGGTCAACGCGAGGCATCGCAAGTCTTGATCAAGCGCACTCTGCGCCTCGCGCATCGAAACGTACGCGAGGCACGGGGACGCTACGCATCCACAGTCGGCGAACTGCCTTTCCGATCAGCTGGCACCGCAGATTCCAACGACACGTCGTGTTCCGGCGGCTGCGTCTTTCGCCACTGCGCCGGCGTCACGCCCATGTGGCTCTTGAAGGCGCGCTGAAAGGCAGCCTCCGATTGATACCCGACCATCTCTGCCACGGCGCCCGTCGAAAGCGATGATCCCTTCAACTCGTTCGCCGCAAGTGTCATCCTGATATCGGTGAGCAGATCGCTGGCCGATCGCCCGAGCTTATCCTGGAACTGCCGCGCCAGCGTCGCGCGCGACATGTTGCAAAGCCGTGCGAGCTCCGGCAGCGACCACGCATGCGCGGGCTCCTTGAACATGGCGGCCACGGCCGGTGCGAGCCTGGGATCGCCGACCAGGGCGAGAAGTCCCCGTGACGTTGCATCGGTCTCGCTGGCAAGCCGCAGCACAAGCGCGAACATTGCCGTGGACAGCGCATTCAGCATGGCGTGGCCGCCCAGATGATCGTCGGCCGTTTCGCTGCGCATCAGCGACACGAGCCCGGCGAGCTGCGCAGCCGTTCCCTTTCCCGCACGCGTGCCGGCGTGCACGACAAGGCGCGGCGGAAGATAACCGCGCAACAGACGGTCGTGTGGCGGTGCAATCGCGAAGTGCCCGCACAACAGGTCAAGCCGTTCGTCCGATCCGAGGTTTTCGCTGATCGTGAAATTCTCCGCCGCCCGGTTGCGCGCCGGCAGCGGTGTCGCCCCGCTGCCATCGTGCATCACGTGTCGCGGGTTGCCGGGAAGCAGGAGGATGTCGCCGGCCTTCAGCAGCAACGGCCGTCCGCCCGCGGCGTCGTCCAGGATCGCCGAGCCGGCAAGCACCGCATGATAGGGGATCTCGCTGGTTACACCCGGGCCCTGCTCGATACGCCAGGGCACGCTGTAGCTGCAGCGCAGGTCGAGCCGCCCGCGCACCGGCATCATCTCGAACAGCCGGCTCAGCCAATCCATAGCCATTCCCCCCGAAGCAGTTCATGAGACGATGGAGCATATAAACGAGCAATATGAACATTCAATGTCTCAAATCTCGATCCTATTGTCACTCCGCAATCGTTCACCACCCCAAACAAGGAGTGCCACCATGTCTCGTCTCTCAACCCCCAATCTCGAAACCGATACCGGCCCGTCCGGCCAGATCTACGCCCAGATCAAGAAGGCGATCGGCGCCGTCCCGAACACCTACGCGGCGATTGCCGCCCACGGTCCGGCCGCGCTCAAATCGATCCTCGCGGCCGATGCCGTCCTGACTGGCGGCAGCCTGCCCCGGCGCGACCTGGAGATCGTCAAGCTCGTGATCAGCGCTGCCAGCGGCTGCGATTATTGTGTCGCCGCGCACTCGCATCTCGCCAGGCTCGCCGGCGTGAATGCCGATGTGCTCAAGCAGATCCGCGACGGCGCGCCGACCGGTGACACCAAGCGCGATGCACTCGTGCATTTCGTGCGCAAGCTCGCGCAGTCGAGCGGCACCGTCAGCGATCAGGATTTCGCCGCGATCAAGTCCGCCGGCTACAGCGACGGGCAGCTGGTCGAGATCAGCCTGGCGTTTGCGACCACGGTCTTCACCAACGTCTTCAACCGCATCAACGACACCGACATCGACTTCCCGGCAGTCGCGTGAAGCGACCGGGCGATGTCATGCGAAAAGGATCACGACCATGACCACGCTTGCCAACACCACACAAAATCCGCTTGTCCGCGCGCTTCATAGGTCCGGCCTGCTCGCGGAAGATCTCGACTATCACGTCGTCCGGGCCGCGATGGTGATCATGTTCCTGTTCTTCGGTTACCAGAAGTGGTTTCCGTACGAGTTCGAACGGCTGGTCCCGTTCATCAGCAACGGGCCGCTGATCTGGTGGCTGTATCCAGCGTTCGGCCACGCCGGCGCCAGCTACTTCCTTGGCGCCTCTGAGTGGACGTTCGGTTCGCTGCTGCTCGCGGGCTTCTGGGACAAGCGGCTCGGCGTGCTCGGCGCCCTCGGCTCGACCGGAACCTTCATCGCGACGGTCACCATCATTCCGTTCATGCCTGATGGCTGGGACGTTGCCGCCGGTGGCTTCCCCGCGATGACCGGCAACGTGCCGTTCCTGGTGAAGGACGTCGTTCTGCTCGCCGTCTCGTTCTACCTGCTGCGACAGGACGTGGTTCGTCTGATCAGGCAATAGCTGATCGCGATTGATCGCCGGTGGGCCTCGGGCGTGCCGGCGATCGCGCGTGGTATTGAGCAGACGCAGCATTTCTCTCGAACACAACGACATGGCAGTCACTATTGCTGCACGGTCCAGCGCCCCATGCTCTTTAAGAGCCGAGCCATAACCCATTGCCGAACTTGCATAACGCGTTGAAAATCGGCTCCGCGCGATCGGCTGCGCTGTCGCCCGCTCGACGACGCACCGCCGCTTCCATGCACGAATGATCCGGTAGCTCTCCGGCCATGAACATAGTTCCGCCGCGCGGTCTGGGCTAAAAGGAGCGCCGGTGTTGTTCTGGGGTGAGTTGATGAAGAAGGACGACGTCACATGCCCGCGTTGCGGGGCTGGATTCCGACGCCTTGAGCTGGCATCCAGGTCAGCAGGAAGCGAGGGCGAGTATCGCTGCCCGGTTTGCGAGACGACCCTCGAGCAGTTCGATGGCGACAAGCTTGTCGCTTACCGCCTGACCATCCAGCCCTCTATTCGCGGGTTGAAGACCTAGCGGCCCCGCTGGATGGAATGCCGCCGGAGCAAAATCTGGATCACGATCTCCGCTTCAGGACATAGCTGTCCATGATCCAGCCGTGCCGCTCACGTGCCTCTCGTCGCGCGGCGACGATGCGAGGGCCCACCTCTGCCAGTTCCCCCGCCATGATGATCTGATCGGGCATGCCGAGATAGGCGCCCCACCAGATTTGCAGCCCCGCAGGATCCAGCGTCTGGAAAGCGGCGCCGCCGTCGAGCATCACGACCACGGTGTCGACGCCGGGCGGCCAGCCGCCATCGCGCAGCCGCCGGCCGGTCGTCACAAGAAACGGCTCGCCGATCTCATTGAGCGGCAGCGCATGCGCCGCGCACAGCGCCTGGATCGACGTGATGCCGGGGATCACCTCGATCGATGGCAACGGATCGAGCCGTCGCGCAATCCGCAGGCTCGAATCGTAGAGCGAGGGATCGCCCCAGATCAGCAGGGCGACGCGTCCCTCCCCGCCGAGATGGCGCGCGATTTCCTTCGACCACGTCGCGGCGATCGCATCGTGCCAATCGTCCACGCCCTTGCGATAGTCCTCCTCACCGGCGTCACGCACCGGCAGGTCGAACTCGGCAATGCGTGTGCGGTCGTTGCTCAACGCTTCCGCGCAGATGGTGCGACGCAACTCGGCGAGATCCGACTTCGCCGTCCCCTTGCGCGGGATCAGGATCAGGTCGGCGGCATTGATCGCGGCGGTCGCAGCGAAAGTGAGCTGCCGGGGATCACCACAACCGATGCCGATCAGAGACAGCGTCAACATAGCCGCGTCACCCTCGTTCCGGCGCCAGCGCACCGAACAGGATAACGGCAGCCGCCGTGGCCGCGCCAGCCTGCGTGAGCTGTTCGGCCAGCGCTGCGATCGTGGTGCGAAGCAGCCGCTCGTCGGCGTGGCCGAGCGATTCCGCCAGCAGTGCGGGAGTGTCGGGCGCGAGGCCGTGCGCGATCAGCCTTGCGGCCAATGCCGGGAAGGTCCGCCGCCCCATATAGACGACGGTGGTCGCTTCCGGATCGGCCAGCGCCGCCCAGTTCAGGTCCGCAGGCAATTCGCCCGTCACATCGGCGCCGGTGACGAACTGGACCCGGCGCGAGGTCAACCGGCGCGTCAGCGGAATGCCGGCCTGCGCGGCGCCAACCGACGCCGAGGTCACGCCGGGAATGATCTCGTAGCCGATGCCGGCCACGCGCAGCGCTTCGATCTCCTCCTCGAGCCGTCCAAAAATACCGGCGTCGCCGGATTTCAGCCGCACGACCCGCACGCCGGCGGTGGCATAATCGACCAGCAGCCGGCTGACATGGTGCTGCTTCGCCGACAGGCGGCCGGCGCGCTTGCCGACCGCGACGAGATTGGCGCCGGAGCGCGCGAGATCGAGGATCGCGCCCGAAGCAAGATCGTCATAGAGCACCACATCGGCCTCGCGCAGCCGCGCCGCTCCCTTCATGGTCAGGAGTTCGGGATCGCCGGGACCGGCCGAGATGAAGGAAACGAATCCGCTCACCGGTCCTCCGCAATCAGATGGAAGAATGTACCCGTCGCACAGCCGCGCCGCGATCCGGTCTCCGCAACGATCGTACCAGTCGCATCACGCACCACCGCGAGCGGCGTGTCGGGCTGCGCGATGATCGTCGAATAATGAAACTCGTGGCCGCGCAGGCGTGCGCCTGGGCCATGGCCGGGCATCGGTGCGGCGAGCTCGGCGAGCCGGTAGCCCAGATGCATGCGGCGCTTGGCATAGCTCGTCTCAAGGCCGAGCAGGCCCGCCATCTCGTGGCGCACGCCGTCGGCGTCGGTCAATGCGGCGCCCAGCACCATGTAGCCCCCGCATTCGCCATGCACCGGCCGCGTCTCGGCGAAGGCGCGGAGCCGCCCGAGAAATTGCCTGTTGGCCGCAAGCCGGCCGGCATGCAGTTCGGGATAGCCGCCGGGCAGCCAGCACACATCGGCGTCCGCGTCGGGGCCTTCGTCCGCAAGCGGCGAGAACGTTACGATCTCAGCGCCGGCCGCTCGCCAGGCTTCCAGCATGTGCGGATAGACGAACGAGAATGCGGTATCGCGCGCCAGCGCAATGCGCTGGCCGGGCGGCGTGATGTCCAGGCTGGGCACGGCGGATTGCGGCGACCAGACCTCGGCCGATTTCAGCACGGCGTCGAGATCGACATGCTCGGCGACGAAGCGTGCGGCTTCGTCGATCAGACCGTCGATTTGAGCCTGCTCTTCGGCCTGTACCAGGCCGAGGTGACGCTTCGGCAAGGCGATCTCGGCGTGGCGCGGCAGCGATCCCAATACCGGAATGCCCGCGCCCGCCATGGCGTTGCGCACCAGCGCTTCATGCCGCGCGCTCGCGACGCGATTGAGGACGACGCCCGCAAGCCGAACGCCGGCGCGAAAATCACGCAATCCCGCCGCGACCGCCGCCGCGGTCTGCGCCTGACCGGAGGGATCGATCACCAGCAACACCGGCCACTCCATCATCTCGGCGATGTCGGCGGTGGCGCCGGTCCCCGAGACACCCCGCGCGGCGACGCCGTCGAACAGTCCCATCGAGCCTTCCGCCAGCACGAGATCGGCATCCGCGCCGCGGCCTGCCAAATGCGCGATCGCTTCGCGCGCCATCGCCCAGCTATCGATGTTGACCGACGGGTGTCCCGTGGCGACCGCGTGAAAGGCGGGATCGATGTAATCAGGCCCGCTCTTGAGGCATTGTACCTTGAGACCACGATTGCGATAGGCGCGCGCCAACGCCAGGGTCAGCGTCGTCTTGCCGACACCGGATGCCGGCGCAGAGATGACGAGCGCCGCGGTCATTGCGATGATTCCGGCGACGATTCCGGAAAACGCGGCGCCGCCCCGACCGGACGGTAGCGACGGTCATAGTCAGCTGCATAGAGACGGCTCTCGGCGAATTCGTCCGCGCCGAGCGTCTTGCCGACCAGAATGAGCGCAGTGCGTTCGAGCTCGGGGCCGACGGCGGTATCGAGCGTCGCGAGCGTGCCGCGCACGATGCGCTGGTCCGGCCAGCTCGCGCGCCAGACGATCGCAACCGGGCAATCCGCGCCGTAGTGCGGCGTGAGCTCGGCCATGACCTTGTCGAGCAGATGGATCGAAAGATGGATCGCCAGCACCGCGCCGGTCGCGGCAAAGGCTGCGAGCGTCTCGCCATCCGGCATCGCGCTCGCTCGGCCCGGCGTGCGCGTCAGCACCACCGATTGCGCAAGGCCCGGCAGCGTCAGCTCGGCCTCCAGCGCCGCCGCAGCCGCCGAGAAGGCTGGCACCCCGGGCGTGACCGAATACGGAATCTGCAACGCGCGCAGCCGGCGCAGCTGCTCGCCCATCGCCGACCAGACCGAGAGATCGCCCGAATGCAGCCGCGCAACGTCCTTGCCCTCCGCATCCGCGGCAGCGATCTCGGCAATGATTTGGTCGAGCGACAGCGACGCGGTGTTGACGATGCGCGCATCCGGCGGACAATGCGCCAGAACACCCGGTGGCACCAGCGATCCGGCATAGAGACAAACCGGGCACGAGGCGATGAGATCGCGCCCGCGCAGGGTCAGCAAATCGGCAGCGCCAGGCCCTGCGCCGATGAAATGCACCGTCATTCGCCGTCTCCTTCCGCGATCGCCGCGATGGCCATCCGATCCTGTGACGCGGCCCTGACCGAGATCAGGCGCGCGCCGCGCCCTGCTGCAGCGATCGCCGCAGCCTCGGCGACCGAGCCCGTTCCGAACCTCGCTTTGATAAGCTCAGATTGCGTTGCAGTCTTTATTTCAGCCAGGACCCCGGCGGGAATACTCCGGACCGGCAGCCCCAATTCCCGCGCCAAGTCCCTCAATGCCGCCGCATCGGCCTTGTCACTCACCGTTGCAATTGCCGCAAGGCCTTTGGGCCCGCCGGCCGCGTCGAGGGCGCCGCGCAAGGACGCGACACTGGCATTGCGCCTGAATCCGAGACCAGCGACCTTCATCGGAGCGCGCTCCATTGCACGATCGGCCGCGCGGCCTTCCAGCCGCGATAGCGGCCCAATGGCTCGGCCTGCGCGATCTCGAGGCGCATCAACTCGCCGCCATGACGCCGGTGCAGATCGCAGAGCAGCGCCTCTGTCTCCAGGGTCACCGCATGCGCGACCAGCCGCGTGCACGGCGCGATCTGCGACCAGATCGCATCGAACATATCAGCGTCGAGGCCGCCGCCGATGAACACCGCATCGGGCGCCGCGAGGTCCGATAAAGCGCCGGGCGCCTCGCCCTCGATGACGGTGATCCGATGCGTCAAGCCGAAGCTCGCCGCATTGCTGCGGATGTTGGCGGCGCGTTCGGTGCGGGCTTCGACGGCGATCGCCGTCCCTCCACACAGCGCCCATTCGATCGAGATCGAGCCCGAGCCCGCGCCGACATCCCACAGCCGCTCAACGGGCCGCGGCGCAAGCGCCGACAGCGCAAGCGCGCGGACCGGCCGCTTTGTCAGTTGCCCGTCATGCACAAAGAGCGCATCGGCAAGACCTGAGCTGCGTGCGATTCCCTGCGCTCCCCGCGCCTCCAGCGCGATCGCGACCAGGCTCTCGCCTGAATCACCCGCATACGAGTCGGCGCGATGCTGCGTGATGGATTCACGCGGTCCGCCAAGCGCCGCAAGCGTCCATATTGCCGACGCCCCCCAACCACGCTCCGTCAGCCAGCGCGCAAGGTCGGAAGCTGCCTTGCCGTCACGCAGCAGGCAGATGATCCGCGCATCGCGCACGAGATGCGGCAACAGCCGCTCGAACGGCGCGGCATGAAGACCGAGACAGACAGCATTCTCGATACGCCAGCCCAAACGAGCCGCCGCCAGTGAGAACGTCGACGGCGCGGAGTGCGCGACCCACTCACCGGCCTGCAGCTTCTCGACAAGGCTTCCGCCGACGCCATGCCAGAACGGATCGCCCGACGCGAGCACCGCCGTCGGACGGCCGCGACAGCTCAGCACGATGTTCGCATCGAACGGCACCGGCCAGGCACGGCCGCGGTCGGTGATGCCGACGAGCGCGAGGTGCCGTTGGGCGCCGAAAACTGTTTCGGCTTCACGGAGCGCCTTTCGACTTGCATCGGAGAGGCCGGCAAGGCCATCTTCGCCGATGCCGATGATGGTCAACCAGGGATTATCCATGATGCGCGCCCTGATCCTGGGCGGAACGGCCGATGCCAATCTGCTCGCCGCTGCGATCGCACGCGCGGGGATCGATGCGGTCTATTCCTATGGCGGCCGCACCCGCACGCCAGCCGACCAGCCGCTGCCGACCAGGATCGGCGGCTTCGGCGGCGTCGACGGTCTTGCCGACTATCTCCACCGCGAAGCCATCACGCATGTGGTCGATGCGACGCATCCCTTCGCCGCCGAGATGAGCCGCAACGCCATCGCGGCCTGCGCGCAAACCGCAACGCCCCTGCTCGCGCTTGAGCGCGCGCCTTGGGACAAAGCCGCGGGCGATCGCTGGATCGAAGTCGCGGACGTCGTCTCCGCGGCCGCGGCCTTGCCGGACAGCCGCGCCAGCGTGTTCCTCGCGATCGGCCGCCAGCACGTCGCGCCGTTCGGCGCCCGGCCGCAGCATGCCTATACGTTGCGGTTCGTCGACCCGCCCGAGCAAGCGCTTCCATTGCCCGATGCCGACGTCATTATGTCGCGCGGCCCCTTCACGCTCGAGGGTGAGCTCGCGATGATGCGCACGCGTCGCATCGAGTGGATCGTCGCCCGCAACTCCGGCGGAACCGGCGCGCGCGCCAAGATCGACGCCGCCCGCGTGCTCGGCCTTCCCGTCATCATGATCACGCGGCCACTGCTGCCCGAGAGGCCGCGGGTGGAAAGCGTGAGCGAGGCGATGCAATGGCTCGGTCATCGGACCTGCCTCGGCGCATAGACCCAGCGGCCGACCCGCCGTGTCGCCGAATTGCCGACGATCACGAGCGTCCGCATGTCGGCCATGTCTGGCCTTGCGTCGCGCAGTTCGACCGTCTCGATCCGCTGCTCGGGCGTGCTGACGGAGCGCGCGAACACCACGATCCGCTCGTCACAGCCGGCCTCGCGCAAGATCTCGAGCGCGCGCCCAAAACCTTCCGGCCGGCTGGCCGAGCGCGGATTGTACATCGCGATCGCGAAATCCGCTTCGGCCGCAAGCCGCAGGCGTTTCTCGATCAGCGGCCAGGGCTTGAGATTGTCGGAGAGATTGATCGCGCAGAAATCATGACCGATCGGCGCGCCGGCGCTTGCCGCCGCCGCCAGCATCGCCGTCACGCCGGGCAGAACGCGAATCGGCAGGTCGTGCCATTGCGGCGCGTCCTCCAGCGCTTCGAACACGGCCGATGCCATCGCAAACACGCCGGGATCGCCTGAGGAAACCACGACGACGTGGCCTCCTTCCGACGCGAGCCGCAGCGCGTCAGCGGCGCGCTGCGACTCCACGCGATTGTCCGAGGGATGCAGCGTGAGCCCGGCGCGCGGCGGCACGCGCGTCACATAGGGCGCATAGCCGACGATGTCGGTCGCGGCCGCGAGCGCAGCAGCGACCTCCGGCGTGATCAGCGCCTCGGCGCCCGGTCCGAGCCCCGCGATGGTCAGCGTGCCGGTCATTGCGCGACCTCCCTGCGCCGCCCCTGCCCGTGCACCAGCACGATCGCAAAATACGGACAATCGGCCTCGCCGACATCTGCAAGCCGTGCGACGCGCTGATCCGGCATGGTGCCGCGTTCGACCAGCCACGCATCATCGAGGCGCCCCGCGGACGCCAGCGCGCGGCGAATCTTCGGAAGATTGCGACCGGTCTTCATGACGACCAGCGCGTCGGAGCTGCGCATCCGCTCGGCGAGCTCCGCCTCCGGCAGCGTCCCCATCAGAACGGTCGTCACATCGTCGGCCAGCGCAATCGGCTGACCCACCGAATTCCAGCAGCCGACCATGCCGGGAATGCCGGCGATCACCTCGATCTCGACACGCCCCTGCAGCCGTGCATGCAGATGCATAAATGAACCATAGAAATAGGGATCGCCCTCGCAGAGCACGACGATGTCGACCGCGCGCGCAAATCGCGCCAGGCGCTCGGCCCATTCGTCATAGAAGTCGGCAAGCAGCCGCGCATAGTCCGGACTGTCGAACGCGATCTCCGTGGTGACCGGATATTCCATCGGATATTCGCTGACGTCTGCGGCGAGCAAGCCTTCGACAATGCGGCGCGCCTGCCCCGGCTGGCCCTTTTTGCGAAAATAGGCGACGTGCTTCGCGGCACGCACAACGCGGTCGGCGCGCACGCTCATCAGGTCCGGATCGCCTGGGCCGAGGCCGCAGCAGATGATGCGTCCCATCGCTATTCGCTCCGGCTCGCCAGCGCATTGACGGCGGCAACCGTGATCGCCGAACCACCGAACCGTCCCTCGACCGTCAGCGCCGGCACGGGCGGCTCAGCCATCAATGCCGCCTTGGATTCCGCCGCGCCGACAAAGCCGACCGGACAGCCGATGATCGCCGCCGGCCGTGGGCAATCCGGATCCTCCAGCATGTTGAGCAGATGAAACAGCGCCGTTGGCGCGTTGCCGATCGCGACGATGGCGCCGGCCAGATGCGGCCGCCACAGCTCGAGCGCCGCCGCGGAGCGCGTGTTGCGCATCGATTGCGCGAGCGCAGGTACCTTGACATCACCGAGCGTGCAGATCACGGCATTGCCGGCCGGCAGCCGCGCGCGCGTGATTCCCTCCGACACCATGCGCGCGTCGCAGAGGATTGGCGCGCCCTCCTGCAAGGCGGCTCGCGCGCGCGCAGCCATGCCTGATGTGAAGCGCACATGCGCTTCCAAGCCCACCATACCGGCGGCATGGATCATGCGCACGACCACCGGCTCTTCGTCTGGCGTGAAGCGGGCAAGATCGGCCTCGGAGCGGATGGTGGCAAAGGACTGGCGATAGATCGCCGCGCCATCGGTCTCGTAGACGTGCGGCATCAATGGCCTCCCGTCAGCACGGTAGGATTTGCAACGAGGTACGTACTGCTCAATCCTCGGAGGACCGGCGCATCCCGCGTCGTGCCGCGGCGGATCAGATCAAAGCCCTCGTCTGTCGCAACGAGGGTAACATCCGCAGAACCGGAATGGGCGCAGCCCTTGGCGCAGCCGGAGACGTGAAGCCGCGCATCGGATGGAATATGCCGCGCGAGCGCCGATGCCAGCATACGCGTGTCCGCATGCGCATCGCCGCAGCGCGGTGCGCCGCTGCAGGCGACCACACGAAGCCTCGGATCGCCGGCATCAGTCACGAGGTCCGCCCCACCGGGCATCTCGCGCATCCCCTCCACCAGCATCATCCGCCACGGCGTCATGCGGAGAGCCCGCGCGCAGCCGGCGAGATCGTTGAGCGTCTGGTGCGGCATTTGCCCGAAGGCGACGCCAACCATCGCGCCCATTGGATAGATGCCCGGCACGGGACTCGACGATTGGCCGACTGGTTCGGCATCACCGCGAAGCGACTGCGGCAGGCTCGCGCCGCCGGCGAGATGAGCCGCCATCCGTCGCCGCTCACCCCTGGTTCCGCCGGAGGTGACAAACCATTCGGCCAGCGCCAACGCGACCTGAACGGCCTCGCTCCGCATGACCGAAAGCCCGCGCTGCGCGCCATCGGCCCGCACCAGCAGTCCCCGGCCGCGATCGCGCTCGATCCTGATATCGGCGGACGCATCCGCCAGCATCCGCGCATTGCCATCATCGATTGCGAAGCCGAACTTGGTTGGAAGATCAAACGAGGCACCGGCAAGCCCCTGCTCAAGCTCGGTCGCAAGCGAGCGCGTCTCGTCGGCGACAGTCCAGAACGGCGTCACCAGAATGTTTCGCTGCGCCTCGGTATTCGAGTCCGTGTCCAGCAACCCGAGTTCAGCGAGCCCATCGACCAGGGGCGGATAACCTTCATCGCTGACGCCGCGAATCTGGAGATTGGCGCGGCTGGTCAGGTCGATCAGGCCGTTGCCGTATCGCGCCGCCAGCCTGGCGATTCCCGCTGCCTGCGCCGCGTCCAGCCGTCCGCCGCGCGGGCGAATGCGCACCACGAGGCCATCGCCTGACTGCATCGGCCGCAGCGCGCCTGGACACCAGCCCTTGACCGCAACCGCGCTCATGAGGCCTCCTGCAGAGCAGCCGCGATCGAATTGCGCCGCGTCTGCCAGAGCGAGGCTTCATGCAATCTCGCGAAGCAGGTTTCGATCGCAGCCAGCGCCGCCGGGTTCTCGCGCGCCATGAAGCCGCGAACCTCGTCATTGCCGAGCGTCGCATCGTAGTAGAGATCGAACAGATGCGGCGGCACCGCGCCGGCAAGATGGGCGAACGCCGCCATGTGCTCCAACGTCGCTGTGATTTCGGCGGCACCACGGAAGCCATGGCGCATCATGCCCGCGATCCAGGCAGGGTTGGCCGCGCGCACTCGCACCACCCGTGAGATTTCCTCGGTCAACGCCCGGGCATGCGGCTGATCCGGCCGCGTCGCATCGAGGTGATAGAGCGATGGGGCTTTCGTGCCAAGGCGCCTCGCCGCCGCCGCGATGCCCGCCTCGTGCGCGGCGTAGTCGGCCGCCAGCAGCAGATCGGTCTCCGGCAGATCCTGGGTGTGAACAAAACTGTCCGCAGCCGCGAGCCGCGCCTCGATGCCGGCGCGATCGGGCCGCATCTCGCCGTCGGATGCGAGAGCCCACGACGATGCCGACAACCAGGCTTCGCCGGCCGCCTCGCGCGCCTCCGGTGTGAAGACGTCGGGGACCGACGAAATGCCAACGCCATAATGTCCGGGGCGAGGACCGAACACGCGCGCGATGCGCTGCCGGTAAGGATTCTCGTCCGCCTCGTCGCTGCGTTCGGACAACGCCTCCGCCGCGGCTTCGAATAACTGGGCCAGCCCTGAGAAGACGTCGCGGAACAGCCCCGACACGCGCAGCGTGACGTCGATGCGCGGCCGGCCGAGCTCTGCCGGCGCGATGATGTCGTAGCCCGACACCCGCCCCGAGCCGTGATCCCAGCGCGGCGCGATGCCCGCGAGATGCAGGGCCATCGCAAAGTCCTCGCCGGCGGTGCGCATCGTCGAGGAGCCCCAGAGGTCGACCACGAGTCCCTTCGGCCAGTCGCCGTGATCCTGCAAATGACGGCGCAGCAGCTCTTCAGCAAGCTTCACGCCTTGCGCATGCGCCGACGGCGTCGGCACCGCGCGCGGATCGACCGCAAACAGATTGCGCCCGGTCGGGAGCACGTCGCTGCGCCCGCGATAGGGCGAGCCCGACGGCCCCGGCGCAACACGCCGGCCGGCGAGCGCACCAAGCAACGCCTCCTTCTCCGCCTCACCGCAAGCGCCCTGCCCGAACACATGCAGGCCGTCGCCGAACTGGCTTTCCTTGAGGTCGCAGACGAAACGATCGATCTGCGGAATGGCCTCGGCCGCGGAGACCGACGCGGCGAGACCGAGATCGTCCTCCAGCCCGGCGATGCGCGCTTCGTCGCGGATCGCGGCGATCAGGCGCTGCCGCCGCGCCGGATCGAGACCATCGGCGGTCGAATACTCATCGAGCAAGCGCTCAAGATTGCGCAAGCCTTTGGGGACCGCGGCCTGTGCCAGTGGCGGCGGCGGATGACCGATCGTCACGGCACCGATCCGGCGCTTGGCCTGCGCCGCCTCGCCGGGATCGTTGACGATGAAGGGATAGACAACAGGCAGATCGCCGATCAGCGCCTCCGGCCAGCATGCGGGCGACAGCGCAACCGACTTGCCGGGCAGCCATTCCAGCGTTCCGTGCGCGCCGATGTGGACGACGGCATCGATGGCCTGCCGCCTGAGCCACAGATAGAACGCGACATAGGCATGGCGCGGCGTGCGCGCCAGATCGTGATAGTCGGCGTCGCGCTGTCCCACCTCACCGCGCTCCGGCTGAACGGCGATGACCGATTTGCCGCAGCAGATCGCCGCGAAATGAAATGCGCCGTCACGGCAATCGGGATCATCTTCCGGCGCGCCCCATGCGCGGCTGAGATCGTCCTGCAGCAGCTCGGGAAGGCCGGAAAGCGCCGCACGATAGTCGGCGACGTTCCACGTCAAATTCCTGCGCAAAAGAATGTCGCCCAGTGACTCCACCGGCTCAAGGTCAAATCCCGCGCCCGCGAGATCAGCCAGCATCGCCCCGACCGAGGCAAGCGCATCGAGGCCGACGGCATGCGCGATCTGATGCGGGCGGCCGGGATAGTTCGAGAGCACCAGCGCGAGCCGCTTCTCCTGTGCCGGCTTGCTGGCAAGCCGATGCCAGGCGGCCACGCGTGCGGCAACTGCAGCGACGCGCTCGGCATCCGGTCGATGCGCAAGATGCGCGAATTGCAGCTCAAGATCGCGCTCACCAGGCGATTTGAAGCTCACGACCCCTGTGAACAGGCGGCCGTCGACCTCCGGCAGCACCACATGCATCGCGAGATCGCCGGGCGAGAGCCCGCGGAGCGACAAGGCCCAATCCTCGCGCCGCGCGGTCGACAGCGCGACCTGGAACACCGGGCATGATGCAGCGTCGAACGGCGTCGTGCCGTCGTCACCGGCCGCGGAAAACGCGGTCGCATTGACGATCGCCGCTGGAGCGCATTGCGCAAACTGAGCGCGCAGCCAATCCGCCACGCCCGCCGCCTTCAGCGAGGTGACGAACACACCGTGGGCATCAAAGCCCCTCTCACGCAATGCATCGATCAATGCATCGACCGGCGCCGTATCGCCTGCCGCGAGGTAGGAACGATAGAACGTCACCAGCACGCGCGGCCGGCCGTCCGGTGCCGGCAACGCCGCGATGGCACCGCGCTGGGAATCGTAGACGCCGATCTCGGGAAGATCGATCTCGCCGACCACGGGTCCGGCATAAAGTCCGGACGCCAGCGCCAGTTGCGCGATCACGGCCTGCGCCGCAACGGGGCCGCCCTTGTCGCACAGCACCTTCAGACGGCGCAGCGTCGAGACCGGCAAGGTCGAGAACTCATCCAGCCGCAGATCGTCGCGGCCATCGGCCGGCAGCACGACCAGGGCGATGCCGCGCTCCTTCGCCAGCCGATGCACCGCGGCCAGCCCGTATGACCAATAGGGCTCGCCGCCGATCAGCCGCACCAGAATGCCGCGGGCGTGCGAGAGCGTCCGCTCGATATAGGTATCGACCGACAGCGGATGGCGCAGCTCCGCGAGATTGGCGAGCCGCAGCGACGGCAGCGCAGCACGGCCCCGCCGCCAGCCGGCCGCGAAGGCAGCAAGATCGCTGTCGGAAAACGACAACACCACGAGATCGGCCGGATCCTGGCCGAGGTCCCTTGGCGTCGCGGTCTCCTCAAGGCCGCGGCTCTCGCGGAAGACGACGTGCATCAGACACCAAGCCGTGCCCTGATCGCGGCTTCATCGATGTCGGCATGTTCGCCGATCACGACGAGCTTCGACCGCCGCGCCCGGGCACCCCAGGGCATGTCGAACTGATGCCGCACCCGCTCGCCGACCGATTGCACCAACAGCCGCATCGGCTTGCCTTCGACCGCGATGTAGCCCTTGGCGCGCAGCACGTTCTGCTCGCGCGCCAGCCCCTTGATCGAGGCGACCAGCGCGTCGACATCCGAAACTTCCGGAAGATCGATCACGACGGAATTGAAATCGTCGTGCTCGTGTTCCTCCTCGCCATCGTGATGCGACGGCCGCGCCGCGAGATCGCTTTCCGCCGCCGCCCCGAGCCCGAGGATCACGCGCGCGTCGATCGTGCCGTCGACGACGGGCAACATCGGCACCTCGCGCGGCATCTCGGCCGCGATCACCTCTTTCGCTGCCTTGATCCCCTCCGCCCCCGCGAGGTCCGCCTTGGTCAGCAGCACGATATCGGCACATGCGATCTGGTCCTCGAACACTTCCGACAGCGGCGTCTCGTGGTCGAGATTGTCGTCCGCCGCACGCTGCGCATCCACCGCGGCCGGATCAGGCGCAAAACGGCCGGCGGCGACGGCCTCGGCGTCGGCGAGCGCGATCACGCCGTCGACCGTGATCCGCGAACGGATCTCCGGCCAGTCGAACGCTTTCAGCAGCGGCTTCGGCAGCGCGAGCCCGGAAGTTTCGATCACGATGTGATCGGGCTTCACGTTCCGCGCCAGCAACTGCTCCATCGCCGGGATGAAATCATCGGCGACGGTGCAGCAGATACAGCCATTGGCGAGTTCGACGATGTTCTCGGCCGGACAATTGGCGTCGGCGCACGACTTCAGGATGTCGCCGTCGACGCCTTCGCTGCCGAATTCGTTGACCAGCACCGCGAGCTTCTTGCCGTTGGCATTGCGGATCAGATGCTGGATCAGCGTCGTCTTGCCGGAGCCGAGAAAGCCGGTCACGACGGTGACCGGAATTTTGGCGAGCGTGGTCATTCTGCGGCCTCCGGCACGACGGGAAGAGGTGGAATGCGGGCGAGCGATTGCTTGCGGAAGATTTCCGGACGGCTGCGCCACGGCACGATGCCGTCGGGCGCCGCCGCATAGGCGGAGGCACCGGCGATCACATCCGCGGCATTATCAGCGGACAGTCGGCCGTAGACATAGGACCACCGCCCCGGCGCGCTGAGCGCGACCGAGCAACCCTGGCTGCAGGCCGACAGGCATGCGACGGGAACCAGATTGACGTCATCAGGCACGCCGGCCTCGACAAGCGCGGCATGCAGGCGTGCACCGGGCGCGAGCTCACCTTCCGCCGGCGTCTGGCCGGCGCGGCAGGTGATGCAGACATGAAGTGTAACGCTCATCGCCCTTCCTGGATTGACAGCGGGAAGCGATGAGGCACACGAACCGATTTTGGACAGGTTCGTTCCCCGTCGCGGAACACCCCGTCCGCCGGTTTCACAACATGCTGCGTTGGCAGGTCTCCCGGCTTGCGGAGCAGGTTTTACCCTTCGATGCCCACCTTCCCGACTCCGTATGGAATCAGTGGCTTGGGCATCTCTCCGGTCACGGTCGCGGGGGCGGCTGCGCTTCGGGCCCGATTTAGCGGAGCCCTATCGCATTCCCTCTTCGCCTGTCGTAGGACAGGAACCGACGCGGGACCACCATTCGTCCAAGCCTCGCACTTGTCAAGCCGAAGGAATGTGATGACTTCTGATGGAAAGGGCGCTGAAGACGGCGCCGTCGGCACCGATCTTTCGCCGGATGCGCGCCACGCGGACAAGATGGCGAAAAAGAAGGCCGCCCGCGACCGCATCATGGCGACCAAGAGCGGTGAAAAGGGCCTGATCATCGTCCATACCGGCGCCGGCAAAGGAAAATCGTCCTCCGCGTTCGGCATGATTGTGCGCTGTGTGGCGCACGGCTTTCCCTGCGCCGTGGTGCAGTTCATCAAGGGCGCCTGGGATACCGGCGAGCGCCGCCTGCTCACCGGGCATTTCGGCGATCTCTGTCAATTCCACGCAATGGGCGAAGGCTTTACCTGGGAGACGCAGGATCGCGCCCGCGACATCGCGGCAGCGCAAGCCGGCTGGGAAAAGGCCAAGCAGCTGATCGCAGACCCGAGCCTGCGCATGGTCGTGCTCGACGAGATCAACATCGCGCTACGCTACGATTACCTTGCGATCGCCGATGTCGTCGACTTCCTGACCACGTCGAAGCCGCCGATGACCCATGTCGTGCTCACCGGGCGCAACGCCAAGGAGGAGCTAATCGAGATTGCCGATCTCGTCACCGAGATGACGCTGGTAAAGCATCCGTTCCGCTCCGGCATCAAGGCCCAGCCGGGCGTCGAGTTCTGACGGGCATCACGATGGCGCGCGCATTGATGATCCAGGGAGCCGGCTCGGACGTGGGCAAATCGCTCATCGTCGCCGGCCTCGCCCGCGCCGCGAGACGGCGCGGCCTGCGCGTGCTGCCGTTCAAGCCGCAGAACATGTCGAACAACGCCGCCGTGACCGTCGATGGCGGCGAGATCGGCCGCGCACAGGCGTTGCAGGCGCTCGCCGCCGGCGTCGAGCCGCACACCGACATGAACCCGGTGCTGCTGAAGCCCGAGACCGATGTCGGCGCCCAGGTCATCGTGCACGGCAAACGGATCGCCACCGCACGCGCGCGCGAATATGCCGGCATGAAACCATCGCTGACGGGCGCGGTGCTGGAGAGTTTTGCGCGCCTGAAGCAGCGCGCCGATCTGGTGCTGGTCGAGGGCGCCGGCAGTCCCGCCGAGGTCAACTTACGCAAGGCCGATATCGCCAATATGGGATTTGCGCGCAAAGCAGACGTGCCCGTGGTGCTGGTCGGCGACATCGACCGCGGCGGCGTGATCGCGCAGCTCGTCGGCATCAAGATGGTGATCGACCCTGATGATGCCGCGATGATCCAAGGCTTTGTCATCAACAAATTCCGCGGCGATCCGACATTGTTCGACGACGGCTATCGCCTGATCGAAGAACGCACGGCGTGGCGCGGCTTTGGCGTGCTGCCCTGGTTCGTCCGCGCCGGCGAACTTCCGGCCGAAGATGCGCTCGGGCTCGGCGAGGCGCGCAAGCCCGGCCAGTGCAAGATCGCGTTCCTTGCGCTGTCGCGGATTGCCAATTTCGACGACCTCGATCCGCTGAAGCTCGAGCCCGGCGTCGATCTCGTGATGGTACGTCCGGGCGAAGCCATCCCGGGTGATGCGAAGCTCGTCATCCTGCCCGGCTCGAAATCGACCCGCGGCGATCTCGCCTTCCTGCGCGCGCAGGGCTGGGACATCGACCTCCTCGCGCATCATCGCCGCGGCGGCCATGTCCTCGGCCTGTGCGGCGGATACCAGATGCTTGGACACAGCGTCGCCGACCCCGATGGGATCGAAGGTCCTGCCGGCGAAACGCGCGGGCTCGGGCTGCTCGATGTCGCAACCACCATGACCGAACAGAAGACGCTGACGCGCTCCAGCGCGGTGCATGCCGCGACCAGCCAGCCGATCAGCGCCTATGAAATCCATATCGGGCGCACCGACGGGCCGGATCGCGCGCGGCCCTTTGCATCACTCGACGGTACGGCTGAGGGCGCGGTCTCCGCAGACGGGCGCGTTCACGGCAGCTATCTGCACGGCCTGTTCGCCTCGGACGAATTTCGCAAGGCGTTCCTTGCACAGCTCGACATCCCCGCGGCGGATCAGACTTACGGCGCCAGGGTCGAGAGCGCGCTCGACGCGCTCGCCGGGCACATCGAGACCCATCTCGATGTCGAAGGCTTGCTCGCGCTGGCGCGCTAAACGGGCAGCACGGCGGAAAGGCGCGACCACTCGGGCTCACTGCCCGGCAAGCCGAGGCGCAGCCATCCCGGTTTCTGCTGGAAGACCCGCGACCAGATCTGCGCACGGGCAAGTTTCTCCTGCGCAGCCAATGCATCGCCCGTCTGGTAGAGCCGGAACAGCAACGTGCCACCGAGCAGCGTCCAACCCTGCGATCGCGCTATTGCATCGAGCCTGACGCAGTCGTCCGCGAGCCGCGCGGCCGTGGCCTTGGCCCAGTCGTGATCGAGCAACGCGCGCCGCCCGATCGCGATTGCTGCTCCCGAAACCGGCCATGGGCCCGCCCTCGCCGCAAGCGCGGCGACGTCCGCCTCGCTGCCGATCGCGAAGCCGAGCCGCAAGCCGGCAAGTCCGTAGAACTTGCCGAAGGAGCGCAGGATCAGGAGCCCCGCGCGTCCTGCTTCCGGTGCAAGGGACAGGTCAGGAACGGCGTCCGCAAAACTCTCGTCGATGACGAGCCGGCCAACGCGCGGCAGCAGTGCCAGCAACTCGCGCCGATCATGGCGTCGTCCGTCGGGATTGTTCGGATTGACGACGACGGCGATGTCCGCTCCCGCCAGCGCGGCGAGATCGGACACCTCGGCGACGTCCCAGCCGGCGGCCGACAACACCGCGGCATATTCATTGTAGGTCGGCGCCAGAATCCGCGCCCGCCCCTTGAGCGCCAGATGCGGCAGCAACTGAATCGCGGCCTGCGCACCACCCATCGCCACGATCGGCGCCTTGGTGACATAGGCCTGCCGCGCAGCGTCGTGCAGCGATTCAAGATCGGATCGCGACGGCAACGCGCTCCATTGCCTCGGCTCGACATCGACCAAGGGATACGGCACCCGATTGATCCCGGTCGACAGGTCGATCCAGTCGTCCGCGGCGCCGCCGAAGCGCTGCCGGGCGACATCAAGGTTCCCGCCGTGCTCACGCATGCGCCGCTCCTTCACGCCAGCGCCAGGACCAGCAGCGCCCCGGCCAACAGAATCATGGCGTAACGATAGAGTTTCAGCCCGGTGAGGACGTCAGCGGCAGCCGGATCGCGCGCGCCCTCGTTCAGCCAGGGCTCATCGGCGATGTGCCCGTGATAGATGCGAGGACCGCTGAGCCGCACGCCGAGCGCGCCGGCCATCGCAGCTTCCGGCCAGCCGGCATTCGGCGAGCGATGCCGGCGCGCATCGCGCAACATGCATGACCACGCCTGCGAACGGTTCGGCGCGAGCAGCACGAACAGAACACCCGTCAACCGCGCCGGAATGAGATTGGCGAGATCGTCGATCCGGGCGGCTGCCCAGCCAAAGGCTTCGTGCCGCTCGGTGCGGTGGCCGATCATCGAGTCCAGCGTGTTGATCGCCTTGTAGCCAAGGATTCCCGGCAGGCCGAACAGCGCGCCCCAGAACACCGGCGCCACGATGCCGTCGGATGCATTCTCGGCAAGGCTCTCGATGGTGGCGCGCGCGATGCCGGCGTCGTCGAGCGTTGCCGGATCTCGCCCGACAATCTGCGCG
This sequence comes from Bradyrhizobium sp. KZN70725, assembly GCF_055264925.1. Taxonomy (NCBI): domain Bacteria; kingdom Pseudomonadati; phylum Pseudomonadota; class Alphaproteobacteria; order Hyphomicrobiales; family Nitrobacteraceae; genus Bradyrhizobium; species Bradyrhizobium sp. KZN70725. The sequence continues at coordinate 48,050 of NZ_JBUYWT010000018.1, read as the reverse complement.
ACCGCCGAACGTGCGGCCGTGATGTCGCCGGATACCAAGGGACTTGCCACCGCGGCGACATGGTCATGCAGCGAGCGCACGGCAACCAGCGGCCACGCTAGGACGCCGACAAGGACAATGCGAACCCATCCGGATGCGAGCGCGGACTGAACGGCCCAACCGAGCGCAATCACCAGCGCGATCACCAGGATCGCAGCCGCAATGCCAGCCACGCGACGAAACGCCGGCGGGTCGGAGGCGCGGTTCCAGGCGCTATCGACAAGATTGATCAGCCGGCCGAGCCAGGTCACGGGATGGCCGATGCGGGCAAACAGCCACGCCGGCCAGCCGATCAGGGCATCCACCGCCATCGCCACCGCCATCGCTCCCGCAAAACCCACGATAATCCTCTCCGCGCCGCGGTCCCCCTGATGCGCAAGACATCGGCCGAGTGCAAGCCCTCCGTGACGGATTTCGGCTTTGTCTTTCTCCGCGATTGGTGGTTAGAGCGTTTGTGAACGACGTGCGTACCGGTCGCACAGGAGATGATATGGCCGTCATTCTGATCACGGGGGGAGCGCGGTCCGGCAAAAGCCGGCGCGCCGAACTTCGTGCGCGCAGCTTTCCGGGACAGCCGGTCTATATCGCGACCGCCGAGGCGCTCGATGCGGAAATGGATGAGCGGATCGCCAAACATCGCGCGCGGCGCGGCAGCGACTGGATCGAGCGCGAGGTGCCGCTCGATCTGGTTGAAGTGCTGTCCGGGACCGATGGCGCTGGTGCAAGGCTGGTCGATTGCCTGACGCTCTGGCTATCCAATCTGCTGCATGCCGGGCGCGACTGGTCGCAGGAAGTGACGCGGCTGGCGGATGCGCTGTCGCGCCAGCACGGCCCGGTCGTGCTGGTCACCAACGAGGTCGGCCTCGGCATCGTGCCAGACAATGCATTGGCGCGGACGTTCCGCGACGCCGCAGGAATCATGAACCAGACTATCGCCGGCATCGCAGACGAGGTCGAGTTCGTCGTTGCGGGCCTGCCGATGAAGCTTAAATGAAATCCGAGATCGATCCTGCCAAAGGCCCCGCAATGGTCTCATTCGACGATACGTTTCGCCGGCAGCTGCACGATCTGTTCGTGTGGCGGCGCGACGTGCGGCGGTTCCGAACCGATCCGCTGCCGGATGGCACGATCGAGCGGCTGATCGAGATCGCCTGCCTGTCGCCTTCGGTCGGCCTGAGCCAGCCCTGGCGGTTCGTCATTGTCGACGACAAGACACGACGCCGCGCTGTCATCGACGACTTCAAGGCCTGCAACGCCGATGCGCTGCGGTCCTATTCGGGCGAGCGCGCCACAAAATACGCCGCGTTGAAATTATCGGGCCTCGAGGAGGCGCCGGGACATCTCGCCGTGTTTGCCGAGAAGACCGACCGGATCGGCGCCGGTCTCGGCCGCGCGACGATGCCGGAGACGTCGGAATATTCCGTGGTGGCCGGGATCTGCTCGATGTGGCTTGCCGCGCGCGCCGAAGGCATCGGCATCGGCTGGGTATCGATCCTCAATCCAGAACGCATTCATGGCGTTCTGGAAATCCCGGCCTCCTGGAAATTCATCGGCTATCTCTGCATCGGTTACCCCCAGACCGAGTGCGACCGTCCGGAGCTCGAACAGGCCAAGTGGGAATCGCGGCGAGGTCCGGATGAATTCACCATCCGACGCTGACCGCCCCCCTGCTGGCGACGGCACCTTGAGCTGTGACGCGCACTGGCGCGCCGACATCGCCTCGCTGGTCTTTCCCGTGCCGGAGCACCGCGCTATCTGCGCGGTGCATCGGGGCGCCTTTCGCACGCTGCTGGGCACCGATCCGACGGTGGACGCATGTCTCGCCCATTTCAGGCGGTTTGAACCAGCCTTCAAGGCAGCCGCACGCGCCAAGATCGAGCGCAAGCGCATTCCCCTTGGAACAAATTTGCATCTTACCAGTCGCGACATCACCCGAAAGCTGCTAGAAGCCGATCAAATCGAATGTGGAGAACGACCATGAGCCAGTCCCAGACCGCGCAAACCCAGGTTACTCAAGCTCAGGTCACGCATCTGCCGATCGCCACCCGACAGGTCGGACGGCTTGCACAGTCGTTGATGGCCATGACGCTCGGCCTGTTCATCGTCGGCGTGGTCGGCTTCTCGCACATCGACGTAATCCACAACGCCGCGCATGACGTGCGCCATTCCAACGCCTTCCCCTGCCACTGATCTCCTTGGCATGAGCACGTTTCGCTCGATCGTCTTCTCGTCGGTCATTGCCGGATTCATCGTCGGCCTGATCGTCACGGCGGTCCAGCAGTTCGGCACCGTTCCCCTGATCCTCAGGGCCGAGGTCTACGAGAAGGCGGCCGCGCACAAGCACGAAGCCGCCGCGCCACCGCAGGCGATCCTCGTCCATGATCATGCGGATCATGATCATGGCGCGGAGGCCTGGGAGCCGCGCGACGGTTTGGAACGCAACGTCTATACCGCGGGGGCGAACATCCTGACCGCGATCGGCTTTGCGCTTCTGCTCTGCGGCTTCCTCGCGGTTCGCAGCGGCGCGACCGGCGAGCAAATCTCGTGGCATGAAGGCTTGATGTGGGGCCTCGCCGGTTTCGCCGTCTTCACCATCGCTCCGGGCCTCGGACTGCCGCCTGAATTGCCGGGGGTCCCCACCGCTCCATTGCTCTCGCGCCAGATCTGGTGGGTGACGGCGGTGCTGGCGACCGCAGCCGGCCTCGGCCTGATCGTGTTCCGGCGCTCGATGCCGGCCGCCATTGCCGGCGTGGTCCTGATCATGCTGCCGCATCTGATCGGCGCGCCCGAGCTGGAGCACGTCGAGACCAACGTGCCTTCATCCTTGTCGCATCAGTTCATGGTCGCCGTCACGCTGACCAGTCTGGTGTTCTGGTCGCTGCTGGGCAGCCTGACGAGCGCCGCATTCGCCTATTTCGACCAGCCAAGCTCACCCGCTCGCGGGTGACAGCCGCTGCCGGAAAAACGCCAGGATCTCATCGCGGGCCGCGATGGTCGGCTGGCCGGCCTCGTCGATCAGATGCACGGTCACGACGCTGTGCGGTGTCGTGACGAAATTCCGGAAGAACGGCGGCACATCGCGGTTCGCCGCGCTGTCGGGAAGCACCCGCCCGATGAAGCGGTCGCCGAGCGCCTCGCGATAGGCCGCAAAGCGCTGCGCCATGCAGAACTTGTCGCCCTCAAATCGATACGCCAGCACGGTCAGGTCTTCGCGTTCCAACCGCTCGCGGACCGCCTTGACCTCCTCCGGCGCGATCTCGATGCCCGCCGGATCGTTCAATGGCAATGACGGCTGCGAAAGCACCGGCGCCAGCATCGACGGCTCCAGCATCATGGTGAGCGCGAAATTGCCGGTAAAGCACATCCCGATGGCCCCGACACCGGGACCGCCGCATTCACCATGGGCAAATCGCGCCAGCGCGCGCAGCCATTGCGTCACGGGACTGGACTGGTTTGCGGCCATCGCGCGAAACTCGGCGCTGACGCAGGCGCGCTGAAACACCGCGGCGTCCTCCTCTGCGCTCGCAATAGCGCCGTCACGGCCGAACAGCGATGGCATATAGACGGTGAATCCGGCATCGCGAACCCAGCGGGCGAAGCGCGCCACATGCGGGCTGATACCCGGCATCTCCGCCATCACGATCACCGCAGGACCGCCGCCGCCAACATGGACGGTCTTGCCGGCACCATCGAGGGTGATCTGGCGGCGCTCGAAATCCTCGAGCGGATCGTCCTGGGTCATCGGCCGGTTCGGCATCGGCGGTCCTCCTGATCGAGATCGGCAGCGTCTCGGCGTCAGAGTTGCGATTTTCCGGCCCGGCAGCTAGTGTCAAAAATGACATTGATCGCGGATTTTATGACATGACCAGGATTGCGGTTGTCGAGATCGACGGCTGCCTCGCGTCAGCGGCCGCCATCACCCACGACGTGCTGGCCACCGCCAACCGGATCAGTACGTCGAAGCGCGCGCCCTTCGAGGTGACGACGCTGCGTTATGGGCCGAGGCGGCGCGCCGCCCGATTGCGCGGCGCCGACCTTGTCATCGTTCCGGGGCTCGGCTCGGCGTCGGCCGATGCACTGGAGCGGAAGCTGGCGACACCGGCATGTCGGCACGCCCGCGACATGCTGGTCACGGCGTTCGCGAGCGGCGCGATGCTCGCCGCGTCCTGCGCCAGCAGTTTCCTGCTCGCGGAGACCGGCCTGCTCGACGGCAAGCGAGCGACCACGACATGGTGGTTCGCGCCGCTGTTTCGGCAACGCTATCCGAATGTCGAGCTGATGACGGAGCGGATGGTGGTGGCCGACTGGCCGATCGCAACCGCCGGCGCGGCGATGGCGCAGATGGACCTGATGCTTGCGGTGATCACGCGTTTCGGCAGCCCGGCGCTGGCCAAGGGCTGCGCCAATTACCTGCTGCTTGGCGAGCGGCATTCGCAGGCGCCGTTCATGGCAATCAATTATCTTGCCAGCCAGGACCTCAAAATCGCCCGGGCCGAGAAATGGGTGCGCAGCAACATCGCGCGCGACTTCACGATCGGGGACGTCGCCGCCGCCGTCGCGCTGGCGCCGCGGACATTTGCCAGACGGCTCGAGCCGATCTGCGGCGTGTCGCCCATTCAATTCGTGCAACGCATCAGGATCGAGACGGCGCGGTCGTTGCTCGAGACCACGCGCCTGTCGGTCGAAGAGATCGCGGGTAAGGTCGGATACGCCGAGCCATCGACCCTCCGCCGGCTGATCCGGCGCGAAACGCGGCATTCGCCGCGGCATTTCCGCTCAGGCGGTTGATCCGCAACGACGCCACATCCGCGATGAAATCATCACGCCGACAGCCACGCGAAGGCGCGGCGCAAGAATGCTGGCGCATCCTTTTCGACTGGCGTGCCATGTGCTTCCACTCGCGAGGAACAAATGATGCAGCGAGTTGGGCGCCACGATGTGCCTGACCTGGCCGAGTGCGTCGACGCCGGCCTGCATTTGCTCGGTCAACCGGACCGGCGACCAGATGAAAAGGGCACCGTCCGCCAGCCTGACGATGGCCATCCGGGTCGGATAATGAAACCCGGCGACCGCAAGGTTCGGTCCCCCGGCAATCCAGATGTCGTGGCCGAACTGCTGCAATACGCCATTCGCGATGAACCTTGACCGTCGGGCTCCGCATCCAACCCCGCACGCTGCCGCCGGGTTCATTTACCATGCCCGGCGTGACAGGCCGCGGACAAGGGCAATGTCGATCATCGGTTCCGATTGCGCCGCGGCCAATTGCAACGATCGGGTTTACGCAACCTTAGACGATTTGATCCAAATGTTGCGCGTGCACGACGCGATTGGGATGAAGCGGCCGATGTCGCAAAAGTCGGACCTCGAGGGACACAGGCTGCCCTTCGCTGATGACGCCGCGCGTCACCTCGCAGCGGATGACGCAGGTCGTGACGCTGTGATGCCGCGCGTGACCATCAGCCGAACCTCGAATGCGTCCGCAAGTCAGCCGCAGGCGGCAATCGCGCATTCACCGCAGTCCGGCGCGGGCGTACTGGTCTCCGCGCTGCGTGAGGCCGACTGGCTCACGGCTGACCGTGTCACCGCCTTCACCCGCGTATTTCTCGTCCTGTTCATCGCCTGCATCGCGATCATCCCATGGGCCGCGCCGACGATGGAAGTCGGCCATGATTTCGCGGCGTTCTGGACCGCGGCGAAGCTCGCGCTCCAAGGCCGCGCCGGCGACGCCTATGGCGACGCGGGCCGCGCCGCTGTAGCCGCCGTGCTCGGTCAGAACACCTACGCACCGTTCTTCTACCCGCCGACGTCGCTGCTGTTCTGGCTGCCCTTTGCACTGGTTCCCTTTGCAACGGCGGCCGTCGTCTGGATCTTCGCGACCGGCGCCGCCTATGCAGCCGCGGTGAGAGCCATGCTCGAGCGCGGCTCCGTCGTTCCAGCGCTCGCCTTTCCCGCCGCGTGGGTGTGCGCGCTATTCGGACAGAATTCGCTGTTCTCGGCGGCTCTGCTCGGCGGATCGGCCGTCACGCTGGACCGCTACCCGGTGATCGCCGGCGCGTTGCTCGGGTGCTTCAGCTACAAACCGCAGATCGCCCTGCTCGCGCCGCTGGTGCTGATCCTGACGCGGCGCTGGCGTGCGCTGGCTGCTGCGGCCGCAACGACGCTCGTGCTTGTTCTGGCGGCCACCGCCTTGTTCGGGATCGATCCGTGGATCAAATTCGTTGCCGTTCTGCCGGAGGCAAGCGCCTGGAGCCTCGGCGGCGGACCCGGTTTCGAGAAGTTCGCCAGTCCCTATGCCGCGATCAGGCTGGCCGGCGGATCCAGCAGCACGGCCTGGCTCGTCCAGGTGACCGCGGCCGCAATCGCGATCGCCGTCCTGATCCTGGTGCTGCGAAAACGTCCCGGCGGCGCCGCCGAGATCGCGCTGATGGTGGCGATGACCGGCCTGTGCGTACCATCGCTCGGCAACTATGAGGTCGTGATCCTGGCGATCCCGGGCGCGTGGCTGATCGCGCAGGCGCTTGCGCAGGGTTGGTTGCCCTATGAACGCATCGCCGTCGCGGCGCTTTATTTGACGCCATTCGCCATGGTGCCTGCGGGCGCCAACGGCCTGCAACTGGCACCGATCGCCGCTGCGGCAGTTGCCGTCCTTGTCGTGCGCCGCATCAGGCATCTGCCACTCCCGGATGCTCCGGCCGAAATCGCCAATCACTGATTTGCCCGACGTGGCAAGTCCCTTTGCGAAGACGCGAGGCGGACGGCGAAATCGTGCAGCCTGACGCCCTAAGCGAAGGTATGACCCACAAACGACGACCCATATTGGGTGTCGTCCCTGCGAAAGCAGGGACCCATAACCACAAATGCTGATTGTTGAACGATGTTGGGACAACGAGTCCCACTCACAACACCTGCCGCGGCGTATGGGTCCCTGCTTTCGCACGGACGACACCGAACAAGCTGTTTGACAGTTGAATCCGAAAACCAATGTGGCTCATAACCGCCGCAACGCGACGAACCGGCGTCCGCTGCTATCCAGCCGGCATCAGGATCGCCTCTCGCGCCGCGTGCCAGCTCGCCTCGTCGGGTGCGCACAGCAAGCCGCCGGTCAGATTGACCGGCCGGTAGGATGATCCGTCGAAATGCGCGCTGTAGCCGCCGGCCTCGCGATGCAGCAGCCAGCCCGCGGCATGATCCCACGGCATCAGCTTGTTGTAGAACAGCAGGTGGCAATGTCCGGAGGCCGCCATGCGATACTCGTGCGCGGCGCATCTGAGCCAGGCGCTGCCGCCGAGCCTGGAAAGATTGCCGGCGACAATTGTGCGTAGCGGCTCGGGCAGGAAGTTGACGCCGACGATCGTATCCATCTGCTTGACCGGCACGGCGGGAGCCACTTTCAGGTCATGCCGCCGGCCGTCCGGCATCGCGAGCCACGCGCCCTCGCCGCGCAGCGCGAATGCGGTGTCGTTGCTGACCGGATCATGGATCGCGCCGAGCACGATCTCGCCGCGCATGGTGGCCGCCACCATGGTGCCGAACAGCGGCAAGCTCGAGGTGAAGTTCCGCGTGCCGTCGATCGGATCGATGATGAAGGCAAGCTCCGCGGTTCCGACCTGATCGAGCGCGGCCGGATCACGCGCGGTGCCCTCCTCGCCGATCACAACCGCATTCGGAAACGCCCGCAGCAGCGCCGCCGATATCGCCTGCTCGGCAAGCTCATCGGCTTCGGTGACGACGTCGAATGCCGATGTCTTGGTGCGGACCTCGATCTCCCGCACGCGGCGGAACCGCGGCATGATCTCGCTGCGGCCGACTTCGGCAAGGATGGCTCCGATATCAAGCGCGTCGGCGTGGGACAGTTTCACGCGGCATTCTCCTGCGTTGCGCCGGCATCCTATCGTGGAATTGCGACTGCGTGGCGGTCAGCGGCGCTGGTTGTAGACATCGATGCAGACGGCGCCCAGCAGGACGAGGCCCTTGATCACTTGCTGATAATCGATGCCGATACCGAGGATCGACATGCCGTTGTTCATCACGCCCATGATCATGGCACCGACCACCGCGCCACCGACCCAGCCGACGCCGCCATAGGCCGACGCACCGCCGATGAAGCAGGCGGCGATCACATCGAGCTCGAAGCCGAGGCCGGCCTTCGGCGTCGCGGTGTTGAGCCGGGCTGCGAACACCAGCCCGGCGAGCGCGGCCAGCACGCCCATGTTGACGAAGGTGAAGAAGGTGAGCCGTTCGGTCTTGACGCCCGACAGTTTCGCCGCCTTGGCGTTGCCGCCCACCGCGTAGATCTGCCGCCCGATCACCGTCCGCCGCGTGACGAAGCCATAGAGCGCGATCAGGACGGTCATGATGACGAGCACGTTGGGCAGGCCGCGATGCGAGGCGATCAGGTAGGTGAAGTAGAGCACCGCGCCCGCCAGCGCGATGCTCTTGACGACGAAGAACGCATAGGGCTCGACGGCGATGCCGTGCGCCTGCTCGCGCGCCCGGCTCCTGGCGGTCGCCAGCACCAGCACAAACGCCAGGACGATGCCGATCGCGAGCGACGTCGGATAGAGCGTGCCGGCGCTCGGGAACAGCTCGGGGATGAAGCCCGACGACAGCTTCTGGAAGGTCGGCGGGAACGGCCCGACCGACTGGCCCTGCAGGACCGCAAGCGCGAGGCCCTTGAACACCAGCATGCCCGCCAGCGTCACGATGAAGGACGGAATGCCGAAATAGGCCACCCAGTAGCCCTGGGCCGCGCCGATCGCGGCGCCGACCAAGAGGCAGGCGACGAAGGCGATCGGGTAGCTGACATGGTAGCGCACCATCAGCACCGCCGCGACGGCGCCGACGAAGCCCGCGACCGAGCCGACCGAAAGATCGATATGCCCGGTGACGATCACCAGCAGCATGCCGAGCGCCATGATGACGATGTAGCTGTTCTGCAGCACGAGATTGGTGAGGTTGAGCGGCTGCAACAGCGTGCCGTCGGTCACGATCTCGAAGAACAGCATGATCGCGAGCAGCGACAGCAGCATGCCGTAGTTGCGCAGATTGTTCTTGATGAAGCCGGAATGCCTGGGGGCCTCGGGAAGTGATACCGTCTTGTCGGTCATGGTGCCCCTCCTCCGGCGCGTGCCACCCTTTCGTCGGCGCGGCGTCCGGACATTCTGTCATTGCGCATGATGGCGCGCATGATCTTCTCCTGCGTCGCATCGTGGCCTGCGAACTCGCCGACGAAGGCGCCGTCATTCATCACGCAGATCCGGTCGCAGATGCCGAGCAGCTCGGGCATCTCCGAGGAGATCACCACGACGCCCCTGCCGGCCTCCGCCAGCTCGTTGATAATGGAGTAGATCTCGTATTTCGCGCCGACGTCGATCCCGCGCGTCGGCTCGTCCAGCAGCAGCACCCTCGGATCGGTCATCAGCCATTTCGACAGCACGACCTTCTGCTGGTTGCCGCCCGAGAGGTCGCCGGTCGCCTGGTAGACGTCGGAGCAGCGGATCCGCATCCGGGTGCGGTAGTCGCTCGCGGCCTTCAGCTCGGCGACATCGTCGATCACGCCGCGATCCGACACCTGGCGCAGGCTCGCCACCGTCACGTTCTTGCGGACGTCGGCGGCAAGGATCAGCCCGAGCTGCTTGCGGTCTTCGGTGACATAGGCGATGCCGGCATCGATCGCGGCCGGCACGCTGGACAGATCGGCCTCGCGTCCATCGAGGCGGACCTTGCCGGAGACGTTGGTGCCCCAGGCGCGGCCGAACAGGCTCATGGCGAACTCGGTGCGGCCGGCGCCCATCAGGCCGGCGATACCGACTACCTCGCCGCGCCGCAGTGTGAAGTCGACGTTCTTGATCACCTGCCGCTCGGTATGCAGCGGGTGATACACTGACCAGTTCTCCACCGTCATCACGGGTTCGCCGATCTCCGCCTTCCGCTCGGGAAAACGATGCGCCAGATCGCGGTCGACCATGCTGCGGATGATGCGGTCCTCCTCGATGCGCTCGGTCCGGCAGTCGATGCTGTCGACGGTGCGGCCGTCGCGCAGCACCGTGATGCGGTCGGCGACCCGCGCAACCTCGTTCAGCTTGTGCGAGATCAGGATCGAGGCGATGCCCTGCTCGCGGAAGGCCAGGAGACGCTCGAGCAAGGCGGCGCTGTCGGCCTCGTTGAGACTGGCGGTCGGCTCGTCGAGGATCAGGATGCGCACCCGCTTGGACAGGGCCTTGGCGATCTCCACGAGCTGCTGCTTGCCGACGCCGAGGTCGGTGATCAGCGTGTCCGGCGGCTCCCGCAAGCCGACCTGCGCCAACAGTTCGGCGGTCCGCCGATGCACCGCGTTGCGGTCGATGACGCCGAACCGCGACGGCGGATGCGACAGAAAGATGTTCTCGGCAATCGACATCAGCGGGATCAGCGCCAGCTCCTGATGGATGATGATGATCCCGAGCGCCTCGCTGTCGTTGATGTCGCGGAAGCGCCGCTCCTCGCCGTCGAACACGATCGATCCATCGTAGCTGCCGGCCGGATAGACTCCGCTCAAGACCTTCATCAAGGTCGACTTGCCGGCGCCGTTTTCGCCGACCAGCGCATGGATCTGCCCAGCCTCGACGGTAAAGCTGACGTCGCGCAACGCCTGCACGCCGGCAAAGCTCTTGCTGACGCCGCGCATCTCAAGCATTGCCGTCATCGGATCATGTCCTGCAGCGTCAATCGCCCCCCGGCCCGGCTCGCCGCCGCTTGCCCGGCGATCCGCCCTGAAGCCTATTCCGTTCCGATTAAATCGGAACGGGGCTCCAGATTCTAGTTTTGACGCGTTTTCCTCACGCGAACCGGTACCCGCTTCGCTCGAAAACGCTCTAGTCGAATTGCGAGCGCTTGTAATAGCCGCTGTCAATCAGGACTTTCTCCCAATTGGTCTTATCCACCACGACCGGCTTGAGGAGATAGGACGGAACCACCTTGACCCCGTTGTTGTAGGTCTTGGTGTCGTTGACGCTGACCTCCTTCTTGCTCAGCACAGCGTCGACCATGTCGGCGGTGACCTTGGCGAGGTCGCGGGTGTCCTTGAAGATGGTCGAATATTGCTCGCCGCGCAGCATCGCCTTGATCGAGGGGACTTCGGCATCCTGCCCGCTGATGTACGGCATCGGCTGGTCCTTGCTGCCGTAGCCGACGCTCTTCAGCGAGGAGATGATGCCGATCGACAGGCCGTCATAGGGCGACAGCACCGCGTCGACGCGCTTCTTGCCGTAGAACGCACTGAGCAGGTTGTCCATCCGCGCCTGCGCGGTCGCACCGTCCCAGCGCAGCGTCGCAACCTTGTTCATGCCCGTCTGGCCGCTGCCGACCACGAGCTTGCCGCTGTCGATATAGGGCTTCAACACCGACATCGCGCCGTCGTAGAAGAAGTACGCGTTGTTGTCGTCGGGCGAGCCGCCGAACAGCTCGATGTTGAAGGGCCCCTTGCCCTCCTTGAGCCCGAGCGCGTTCTCGATCGACTGGGCCTGCAGCACACCGACCTGGAAATTGTCGAAGGTCGCGTAATAGTCGACGTTGGGGGTGCCGCGGATCAGGCGGTCATAGGCGATCACCGTGATGCCCTGGGCCTTGGCCTGCTTCAGGACATCGGACAAGGTGGTGCCGTCGATGGCCGCGATGACCAGCACCTTGGCGCCCTTGGTCACCATGTTCTCGACCTGGGAGAGCTGGTTCGGAATGTCGTCTTCGGCATATTGCAGATCGGTGCCGTAGCCGCGCTCCTTCAGCACCTTGACCATGTTGTTGCCGTCGTCGATCCAGCGCGCCGAGGACTTGGTCGGCATCGCGATGCCGATGGTCGGCTTGCTCTGGGCCATGGCGTCGCGATCCGACACCGTCGCGGCAAGGCCGGCCAGCGCAAGCGCGAACAAGGTGGTCTTCAATTTGAACATGCTTCACTCCCTTGCTTTTTTGAGTTGGGATTCCAGTTGCCGTGGACAGCATCAATCGACGGCGATCGCTCGTGGGCCGGCCTCAGATTCTACGGCGATGTCGGATCGGCGCCGGGACCGTCACGAACCGAAATTGCGGAATGTCGATCGTACCCGTCAACAGCGCCAATGCTCGCTACGCATGGTCGGTCATGTCGATCCCGCAATGCCGGGTTCAGCCGCGAGCCATGTCGTTGGACGAACGAGGCGCAGGAATGACGTGGAGGATCATGAGGCGCCGGTCTCCCGGAATCGTTGGCGAGCGCCAGCGTCCGACAGGACGTCTGGCGGTGCGCTGCCGTTTTCTGCACCCTTTGGTTGATGTTGCCGCTGCAATGTGGACGCAAGCGCCGACTGGCCATTTATTTAATTATCCGAAGAAATTGATCGGAGACGCGGAGGGTCGCAGGGGTACTGTCCGGAATCGCTGGCAAGTCCCATCGCCTCCCAGGTGGTGCAGCACCGCTTCTGGTAACCTTTGGCCGGATTGTGCCTTCACCCTGCTATGGATGCAAGCGCCATTTATTTCATCATCTGAATAAATTGGCCTGAGCTGCCGGCCGGCGGCAGCGATCTTCAGGCGTCGATGTCAGAGAGATCGTCAACAACCAGCAATGCCTCGGTGAAATCGTCGTCGCTGAAATAGGTGCTGCGGGTGATGACCACGGGGATGCCGGCGCGCGCCGCGGCGGCGAGGCCGTTGCCGGAATCCTCGATTGCGACGCAATCTCCCGGCCCGAGCCCGAGCCGGGTCAGGACCTCGGTGTAGACGTCAGGCGCCGGCTTCTTCCGCGGCACGTCGTCGCCGGCAACGATCGCCTCGAACTGATCGGCCCAGTCCAGCCCCAGCGAAACCGAAAGCAGCGCATCGATATTGCCGTGCGAGGTGGTCGTTGCGATCGCCAGGCGCTGGCCGCGGCTGCGCGCGCCGGCGAGCCAGGCCCTGACACCCGGCCGCAATGGGCAGCCGCCCGAGGCAATCAGCGCGGCGTAGCGCGCGGTCTTGATCCTGTGCAGGTCGGCGATCTCGGCGAATGTCAGCATTGGGACCGCGTTGCGCTGGTCGAAGGCGCGGATGCGCTCCTTGCCTCCGGCCACCCGAAGCAGCCGCGCATAAGTGACCTGGTCCCAGAACCAATCGAGGCCGGCTTCGGCAAAGGCTTCATTGAAGGCGCGGCGGTGCACCTCCTCGGTTTCGGCGAGCGTGCCGTCGACATCGAAGATCAGGGCGCGGGCGCTCACGATGATGTCGCGCATCCCGGCGGACCGGATCACGGCGAGCGCCTCGTTCATCGTCCCTCGCCCGGCGCACCGGCGCCTTTGACGAACACCCGGCTAGCGAGCACGTCGCCGGCCTCGATCGACATCACGTCGTCGGCGGTGAGCGTGCGGTCGAGCTTCGCCACGATCCGGTTGGCCTGGCGCAGCCGGATGCGATCGAGCGCATTGCGGATCGAGCGTGCATTGGAGAACAGCGGCTGTTCTTTGCGCACGGCGATGTAACGGATGAAGGCCTCGCGGGCTTCCGGAGAGAACCGATAATTCTGCTGCTGCAACATCAGCTCGGCGATCCAGAGCAACTCGCCGTCCGAATAGTCCGGGAAATCGATATGATGCGCGATGCGGGAGCGGAAGCCTGGATTGCTCTGGAAGAATTTCTCCATGCGGTCGCCATAGCCGGCCAGGATCACCACCAGATCCTCGCGCTGCTGCTCCATCACCTGCAGCAGGATCTCGATCGCCTCCTGCCCGTAGTCGCGCTCATTTTCCGGGCGATAGAGGTAATAGGCCTCGTCGATGAACAGCACGCCGCCCATCGCCTTCTTCAATATCTCTTTCGTCTTCGGCGCGGTGTGGCCGATATATTGGCCGACGAGGTCGTCGCGCGTGACGCTGATGACGTGGCCGCGGCGCACGAAGCCGAGCTTGTGCAGGATGCCGGCCATCCGTAGCGCGACCGTGGTCTTGCCGGTGCCGGGGTTGCCGGTGAACGACATGTGCAGGGTCGGAAACGTCGTCGCCAGCGCCATCTTCTGCCTGATGCGTTCGACCAGCAGCAGCGAGGCGATCTCGCGGATGCGGGTCTTCACCGGCTTCAGGCCGATCAATTCGGAATCGAGCTGGTCCAGCACGTCGCCGATGCCGAGGTCGGCGAATTCATGGCGAAGGTCGATGGTCTCGAGCGGGGTCTCGCGGATTTGTTCGCTGATCTGTTCTTGCGCTTGCGTCATTGTCCTCTCGCCTGGAAAAGCTCCGTCGCCGCGGCGGCGACGACGGAGAAGTGCATCCGGACCAGGACGGTCGAGGGAGCAACCCGCCTGGTTTGCAAGCCGGACGCGGTCAATGATCGGTGTAGCGTTCGCCTTCGGGGCGGCCCGCTGCATAGGAATGGGTCGCATAACGCAGATTGCGTCCGGCCGCCTCCTGGCGGTCGAGCCGGAAGCCTGGCTCCTCCTGCGGCCGGTTGACGATGAAGGAGATGCGAACCGACTCCCAGCCCGGGCTGGAATCGAAGCCGGAGATCCGGATATAGCGGTCGCCATAGACCCGTCGGCAGTCGGCGAGCTCCTTCATGATGCCCGCCGCATCGCGCAGGTCGAACATCGGCAGGCCCCACATGTCCCAATAGGTGTTGCGGGGATGCGGATCGTCGGTGAACTCGATGTTCACCGCCCAACCCTTGTCGAGGCAGTATTGCACCTGCGCAGCGATCTGCTCGTCGGTGAGATCGGGCAGGAACGAGAAGCAGCCTTGGGTAACGCGCATGAGTATCTCCTCTCAGACCGCCATGCTCGGCGTGGGAACGAAATCGGGGGCGTCGGTCGACTCGTAGTTGAAGGTGACGTCCTTCCAGACGTCGAGCGCCTCGCGCAGCGGCGTGCAGGTCTGCGCCGCCTTGGCCAGGATCTCCGGCCCCTCATGGACGTAGTCGCGCCCCTCGTTGCGGGCGAGGATCATGGCCTCCAGCGCGACGCGGTTGGCGGTGGCGCCGGCCTGGATGCCGCGGGGATGGCCGATGGTGCCGCCGCCGAACTGCAGCACGACGTCCTCGCCGAGCAGATCGAGCAGCTGGTGCATCTGGCCGGCATGAATGCCGCCAGAGGCCACCGGCATCAGCTTGTTGAGGCTCGCCCAGTTCTGGTCGAAGAACACGCCGTGCTCCAGGTGCAACGGATTGAAGTCCTCGCGGCAGATGTCGTAATAGCCGCGGGTGGTGTTCGGATCGCCCTCGAGCTTGCCGACCACCGTGCCGGCATGGATGTGATCGACGCCGGCGAGCCGCATCCATTTCGCGATCACGCGGAACGAGACACCGTGGCTGCGCTGCCGCGTGTAGGTCGAGTGGCCGGCGCGATGCAGATGCAGGATCATGTTGTTCCTGCGCGCCCACTTCGCCATCGACTGGATCGCGGTGTAGCCGATCACAAGGTCGATCATGACGATGTTGGAGCCGAGCTCATGGGCAAACTCCGCGCGCTCGTACATGTCCTCCATGGTCGCCGCGGTGACGTTGAGATAGGTCCCCTTGATCTCGCCGGTCGCGGCCTGCGCGCGGTTGACCGCCTCCATGCAGTAGAGGAAGCGCTCGCGCCAGTGCATGAAGGGCTGCGAGTTGATGTTCTCGTCGTCCTTGGTGAAATCGAGCCCGCCTTTCAAGGCTTCATAAACAACGCGGCCGTAGTTGCGGCCGGACAGGCCGAGCTTCGGCTTCACGGTGGCGCCGAGCAACGGACGGCCGAACTTGTCGAGCCGCTCGCGCTCCACCACGATGCCGGTCGCGGGGCCCTGGAATGTCTTCACGTAGGCGGTCGGCAGCCTCATGTCCTCGAGCCGCAGCGCCTTCAGCGGCTTGAAGCCGAACACATTGCCGATGATCGAGGCCGTCAGGTTCGAGATCGAGCCCGGCTCGAACAGGTCGAGGTCATAGGCGATGTAGGCGAAGTAGCTGCCCGGCGAATTCGGCACCGGATCGACGCGGTAGCACTTCGCCCGGTATTTCTCCGCGGCCGTCAGCCGGTCGGTCCACACCACGGTCCAGGTCGCGGTCGAGGATTCGCCCGCCACCGCCGCGCAGGCTTCGGTCGGATCGACGCCATCCTGCGGCGTGACGCGGAACAAGGCGATGACGTCGGTGTCCTTGGGCTCGTAGTTCGGCTCCCAATAGCCCATCCGCTTGTATTCCATCACGCCGGACTTGTAGCGATCCTTGCCGCGCACTGTGATCGACTGCTGCATGTTCATCGAAATCTCCTGTGGTTCGTCGCCATTTGCTCAGGCGGCCTGGGTCATCTTTCCAATTTGCGGATCGAGCGCGCCGGCGCGATAGCGGCGGGCCATCTCCGGCAGTGCAACCACCTTGATCCGGGCGGCATTGCCGGCCGTGCCGAACTGCTCGAAGCGATCACGGCAGAGTTCGCGCAGCGCATCCATCGCAGGCTTCAGGAATTTGCGCGGATCGAACTCGCTCTTCGATTGGACGGCGACCTTGCGGAAGGCCGCCGCCATCGCCAGGCGGCAATCGGTGTCAATATTGACCTTGCGCACCCCGTGCTTGATGCCGCGGACGATCTCCTCGACCGGGACGCCCCAGGTCTGCGGCATCTCGCCGCCGAACTGGTTGAACATGTCCTGCAGCGGCTGCGGCACCGAGGACGAGCCGTGCATCACCAGATGCGTGTTCGGCAGGCGGCTGTGGATCTCTTCGACCACGCGCATCGCCAGGATTTCGCCGTCGGGTCGCCGCGTGAACTTGTAGGCGCCATGCGAGGTACCCATCGCGATCGCGAGCGCATCGACCTTGGTGGCGCGGACGAAATCGACCGCCTGATCCGGGTCGGTGAGCAGCTGATCATGACTCAGCTTGCCCTCGACGCCATGGCCGTCCTCCTGCTCGCCGCCGCCATGCTCGAGCGAGCCGAGCACGCCGAGCTCGCCTTCGACCGACGCGCCGACCCAATGGGCCATGTCGACCACCCGGCGGGTGATATCGACGTTGTAGTCATAGTCGGCTGCGGTCTTGGCGTCGGCCTTGAGCGAGCCGTCCATCATGACGGAGGTGAAGCCGTAGCGGATCGCAGTGGCGCAGGTCGCCTCTTCGTTGCCGTGATCGAGATGCAGGCAGAGCGGAATCTGCGGATGCATCTCCTCGAGCGCGTCGATCATCTTCGCCAGCATGATGTCGTTGGCATAGGACCGCGCGCCGCGCGAGGCCTGGATGATGACAGGTGCATCGCAGGAAGCCGCCGCCTCCATGATGGCGAGGCCCTGCTCCATATTGTTGATGTTGAAGGCCGGAACGCCGTAGCCGCGTTCGGCGGCGTGGTCCAGCAACTGCCTCAGGGTTATCCGCGCCATGGTGGCGTCCTCCTTTCAATTCGCTCGTTGAATGAGCTGTTTTGCTGCAGCAGCGATTGCCGCGGGCGTGATGCCGAATTCGCGGTAGAGCACGTCGGCCGGCGCGGAAGCGCCGAAGCCGGCCATGCCGACGAACGCACCGTTGTCGCCGAGCCAGCGGGCCCAGTCGCCCTCGACCGCAGCCTCCACGCCGACGCGCGGGGCGCTGCCCAGCACCTGGGCGCGATAGTCGCTCGGCTGCTGGCGGAACAGGTCGAAGCACGGGCCCGAGACGACCGCGGCCTGTACCCCGTCTTCCGCCAGCAGCTTTGCGGCTTCGAGCGCAATCGCCACCTCCGAACCCGTTGCAATCAGGGTGACGTCACGCGCGAAGGCCGGCTCGACGAGAACGTAGGCGCCGAGCGCGACCTGGTTGTCCTTGCTGCCGTCGCGAACCGTCGGCAGCGCCTGCCGCGACAGGCAGAGGATCGACGGCGAGGTCTCTGCCTTCAGCGCGCAGTCCCACGCTTCCGCGGTCTCGACCGCATCGGCCGGACGGAACACCAGGACGTTTGGGATCGCGCGCAGCGCCGCCAGATGCTCGACCGGCTGATGGGTCGGCCCGTCCTCGCCGAGCCCGATGGAATCGTGGGTCATCACATGGATGACGCGGATCCCCATCAGCGCCGCAAGGCGGATCGCCGGCCGGCTGTAATCGGCAAAGCTGAGGAAGGTGCCGCCATAAGGAATGAACCCGCCGTGCAGGGCGATGCCGTTCATCGCCGCGGCCATGCCGTGTTCGCGGATGCCATAGTGGATGTAGCTGCCGTCGAGCGTTTCCGGCCGCACCGAAACCTGCGACTTCGCCAGCGTCAGATTGGAGTGCGTGAGGTCGGCCGAGCCGCCCAGCAAATTGGGCAACGCCTCCGCGATCACGTCGATGACCTGCTGCGAAGCCTGTCGCGTGGCGAGCTTCGGCCGCTCGGTCGCGAACCGCTCCACCAACTTTGCCATCGCCTCGGCATAGGCGCAGGGCAATTTCCGGTTCAGCGCATCGTGGAACGGAGACCGCTCGGCCCTGTCGCCCTTGCAGGCGCTGCGCGAACGGTCGATCCAGGCCCGCCGCGCGTCGCGGCCGCGGCCGCCGAGCTCGCGCCACTCCGCCAGCACCGCATCGGGGATTTCGAATGCCGGATACGGCCAGCGCAGCGCGGCACGGGTCTTCGCCATCTCATCGGCACCGAGCGGCGCGCCATGCACCTTTTCGCTACCCTGCCGGTTCGGCGCACCGAACCCGATCACCGTCCGGCAGGCGATCAACGACGGACGATCGCTCGATCGCGCCTGCCTGATCGCCGCGGTAATCGCCTGCGGATCGTGGCCGTCGATGCGGTTGACGTTCCAGCCGCTGGCCTTGAACCGCGCTGCCTGGTCGTCCGAACTGGACAGCGACGTGGCGCCGTCGATCGAGATATGATTGTCGTCGAACAGCACGATCAAGCGGTTCAGCCGCAAATGGCCGGCCAGCGAGATCGCCTCATGGCTGATGCCTTCCATCAGGCAGCCATCGCCGGCGATCACATAGGTGTAGTGGTCGACGAGGTCGTCGCCGAAGCGGGCGTTCATCAGCCGTTCGGCAAGCGCCATGCCGACCGCGGTCGCAACCCCCTGCCCGAGCGGCCCGGTCGTGGTCTCGACACCCGGGGTGTGGCCGTACTCGGGATGGCCCGGGGTCTTCGATCCCCACTGCCGGAATGCCTTGAGCTGATCGAGCGTCATGCTCTCGTAGCCTGTGAGGTAAAGCAGCGCGTAGAGCAGCATCGAGCCGTGCCCCGCCGACAGCACGAAGCGGTCGCGGTCGGGCCAGGCCGGATCGGCCGGGTCGAACTTCAGGAACTCCGTGAACAGCACGGTCGCGACATCGGCCATGCCCATCGGCATGCCGGGATGACCGGATTTCGCCTGCTCGACCGCGTCGACGGCGAGGAAGCGGATGGCGTTCGCCATCTCGTCGTGGCTGATTTCGGGGCGGCTGGCAACGGACGCAAGTCCGGTCATATCGTTCGCCTCTTTCGTTCGATCAGTTGCAGGATCAGCGGGGTCAGGATGAGCTGCATCGCGAGGTCGAGCTTGGCGCCGTGCACCACGATCGAATTGGCGCGCGACATGAAGCTGTTCGGGATCATCGAGAGCAGATAGGGAAAATCGATGCCACGCGGATTCTTCAAGCGGATCACGACCATCGATTCATCCGGCGTCGGGATCCAGCGCGCGATGAACGGGTTCGACGTGTCGACGGTCGGCACGCGCTGGAAGTTGATGTCGGTCTCGGTGAATTGCGGACAAATGTAATTCACGTAGTCCGGCATGCGGCGCAGGATGGTGTCGGTCACCGCCTCGGTGGAGTAGCCGCGGTGGCTGCGGTCGCGGTGCAACTTCTGGATCCATTCGAGGTTGATGACCGGCACGACGCCGATCTTGAGGTCGGCATGCTGCGCGACATTCACCTTGTCGGTGACCACGGCACCGTGCAGGCCCTCGTAGAACAAGAGGTCGGAATTCTCCGGCAGCGCCTCCCAGGCGGTGAAGGTGCCGGGCTTGGCGCCGTAGAGCCGCGCTTCCTCCTCGTCGTGCACATAGTGCCGCGTGGTTCCGGTGCCGGTCTCGGCATAGTCGCTGAACAGCTTCTCCAGCTCCTCGAACAAATTGGTCTCGGGGCTGAAATGGCTGAAGTGCTTGTTGCCGCGCTCGGCTCTCTCCGCCATCAGGCTGCGCATCTCGGCGCGGTCGTAGCGGTGGAACGCGTCGCCCTCGATATAGGCGGCGACCACGTTCTCGCGGCGGAAGATGTTCTCGAACGTCTTCTTCACCGAGGTGGTGCCGGCCCCGGAGGAGCCGGTGATCGAGATGATGGGATGTCGACGTGACATGCGGTCCTCCTCAGCGGAACAGGCCGCGCCGCGCGAACAGCGGGGCATCGCTGCTTTCGAACAACGGCTCGACGGTCAGGTGGATCGCATCGACGTCGCGCACGGCACGCGCCGATCCCATGATCAGCGGCACGCGCTGATGCGGCGTGCGTGCCGACAGTTCGAGAATGCGCGACCGGCCGTTCGACGCGGCGCCGCCCGCCCATTCCATGATCAGTGCGATGGGATGCGCCTCGTACAGCAGACGCAACCGGCCTTCGCGGTAGCCCTGGCGCGCATCCGCCGGATACAGGAACACGCCGCCGCGCATCAGGATGCGGTAGGCTTCAGCGACCAGCGAGCCGATCCAGCGCATGTTGAAGTCCTGCCCGCGCTCGCCGTTCACTCCGGCGAGGCAATCGTCGATGTAGCTGCGCACCGGGCCGCTCCAGTGCCGCCGGTTCGAGGCATTGATGGCGAATTCCGACGCGTCCTGCGGTACGCGCAGATCGCGCGCGGTCAGGACGAACTCGCCACTTCGCGGGTCCAGCGTGAAGCAGTCGACGCACTGGTCGATCGCCAGCACCAGCACGGTCTGTGGACCGTAGATGAAACAGCCGGCGGCACATTGCGCCGTGCCGGGCTCGAAGAAGGTCGAGATGACGTCGTTTCCTTTCGGCCGGATTGAGAAGATCGTGCCGATCGAGATGTTATTTTCGAGATTGGCGGATCCATCGAGCGGATCGATCGCGACACAGAGCGGCGCGTCGGGATCGAGCGTCTCAGGCAGTTCGACCTCCTCCGACAGCACTGCGGCGACCGGCGCGGTGCGCAGCGCGTTCCGCATCAGATCGTCGGCGACGATGTCGATGGTCTTCTGGCGGTCGCCGTCGGGATTGACGCCACCGCTCTCGCCGCCGACTCCGGCGAGCGGCCCGGCGGCAATGATGCGCGAGAGCTCGATCGCCGCACGGGCAAGGGCTTCGACGACGACAACGGTCGCGGCGCGCAACGGGTTGTGCTGCGCGGGCCACTCCAGATGGGCATGCAATGCTGGACGAATCTCCACCGGCCTCTCCCTATGATCGCGCCCTCTGTCCCGAGGCTTCGAGAGGCGACCTCAGGGGAGTCGCCTTCGCCCTATCAACGCGCGAATTGCCCAATTAGGGAAATTTTATTATCTTTGGTCCGAGCAAAGTATTTCTTATGGAGCTTGTCATGGCCGGCAACTTCTCGCGGGATCTCACCATCCGCCAGCTGCGCGCACTGTCGACCCTGCACGAGGCAGGCTCGATCACGTCCGCCGCCAACCGGTTGAACCTGACGCAGCCCGCGGTGACGTTGCAGCTCCGCAACCTGCAGGCGCTCGCAGGGTTGCCGCTGATCCAACGTACCGGCGACGGCATGGCGCTGACGGATGCCGGCGCACATGTGCTGACGCTGGTCGAGCGGATCGAAGCGGCGCTGAAGGATTGCGAGCAGTCGCTCGACATGATCGCCGGCCGCAGCGGCGGCCGCGTCGCGATGGGCGCGGTCTCCACCGCGAAATACTTCGTGCCGTTCGCGATCGCGGCGTTCTCGCGCCGCTTTCCCAAGATCGAGGTCACGCTCAGGATCGGCAACCGCGAGGAGATTCGCGACGCGCTGCGCGGCTATGATCTCGACATCGCGGTAATGGGCCGGCCGCCGGCCGACGTCGAGGTCGAGATGAAGCCGCTCGGCCGGCATCCGCACTTCATCGTCGCCGCGCCCGATCATCGGCTGGCGCGGCGGCGGCACGTCGCCCCATCGGAGCTCGCCAACGAAACCTTCATCACTCGCGAGCAAGGATCGGGGACGCGGATGCTGATGCAGCAATATTTCGAGCGGGTCGGGCTGGAGCCGAAACTCGGCATGGCGATGGACAGCAACGAGACCATCAAGCAGGCTGTGATGGCCGGGCTCGGCATCGCCTTCATCTCCCAGCACACGGTGTTCCATGAGCTGGAGGACGGCCGGCTGGTGGTGCTCAAGGTGAAGGGCCTGCCGATCGTCCGGCAGTGGCACGCGATCAGGCGCGCCGACAAGATCCTGCTGCCGCCCGCGCAGGCCATGCTGGATTTCCTCGGCAAAGAGGGCTGGCGCTATCTGCCGAATTCAAGCTAGCGCCCGGGCGACGTCGCAACGCCCGATCGAGCCAGAAAATCGAGGTGGCGCCGTATGTTAAGCATTGAAGTTCCGCGAAACGCATGTCACATCTTGACTGCGGTCACCCGGCGGACCGCACCCTGCGAGGGAGGTTGAACTGCAGAACCAGTCCCCGCCGACGCCCGACTTCAAGGCGTTATTCGAGGCGGCGCCCGGCCTTTATCTGGTGCTGACGCAGCCCGACTTCCGCATCGTGGCAGTGAGCGACGCCTATCTGCGCGCCACCAAGACCGAGCGCGCCGCGATCCTCGGGCGCGGGCTGTTCGAGGTGTTTCCCGACAATCCGGACGATCCGACCGCCGACGGCGTGCGGAACCTGCGCGCCTCGCTCGAGCGCGTGGTTCAGTTCCGCCGCCCCGACACCATGACGGTGCAGAAATACGATATCCGCAAGCCCGAGTCGGAGGGCGGCGGCTTCGAGGAACGCTACTGGAGCCCGCGCAATACGCCGGTGCTGGGGCCGAACGGGCAGTTCACCTACATCATCCATCGGGTCGAAGACGTCACCAGCTTCATCCAGCTGAAGCAGCGCGGTGCCGAGCAGGACCAGCTGACCGACCGGCTGCGCGAGCGCACCGAGCAGATGGAAGCGGAAATCTTCATGCGCGCCCGCGAGGTCGAGGCCGCCCGCGAACAGCTCGAAGCCGAGCAAAAGCTCCGCCAGGTGCAGAAAATGGAGGCGGTCGGGCACCTCTCCGGCGGCATCGCCCACGACTTCAACAATATCCTGACCGTCATCACCGGCCTGATCGACATCCTCGCGGAAGCCGTTGAACATGATCCGGCGCTGTCGTCTGTCGCCAAGATGATCACCGATGCGGCGTTTCGCGGTGCAGAAGTGACCAAGCACCTGCTGGCCTTCTCGCGGCTGCAGCCGCTGCAACCGCGTGAAGCGAATCTCAACACGCTGGTGCAGGACACCGCGCGGCTGCTGCGCCCCTCGCTTGGCGAGCAGATCGAGATCGATACCGCGCTCGAGCCCGATGCCTGGTCGGCCTTCATCGATCCGAACCACATGGCGACCGCGCTGCTCAATCTCGCGGTCAATGCCCGCGATGCGATGCCCGATGGCGGCAAGCTGATGCTGGAGACCAGCAACGTCATCCTCGACGAGGTTTATGCCGCCGCCAACCCCGACGTGCGGGCGGGTGAATATGTGATGGTCGCGGTCAGCGACACCGGCGGGGGCATCCCGGCGGGGATCCGCGACAAGGTGTTCGAGCCGTTCTTCACCACCAAGGACACCGGCAAGGGCACCGGCCTCGGGCTCAGCATGGTGTACGGCTTCATCAAGCAGTCCAACGGACACCTCAAGATCTATTCCGAAGAGGGCCACGGCACCTCGATCAAGCTCTATCTGCCGCGCAGCAGCGGCGACATGATCGACGTCGAGCCGCCTCCTCCGGTCGACACCCGCGGCGGCAATGAATCCATCCTGGTCGTCGAGGACGATCCGCTGGTGCGCAATTACGTCAGCGCCCAGCTCGAGCAGCTTGGCTATCACACCATGGTCACCGCCAACGGCCCGGAAGCACTGGCTGCGGTCGACAACGGGTTCGTCTGCGACGTGCTGTTCACCGACGTCATCATGTCCGGCGGCATGAATGGTCGGCAGGTCGCCGACGCCGTGATCGCCAAACTGCCCTCGGTGCGCGTGCTCTTCACCTCCGGCTACACCGAGGACGCGATCATCCACCACGGCCGTCTCGACCCGGATGTGACGCTGCTGCCGAAGCCCTATCGCAAGTCCGATCTCGCGCGGATGATCCGGCAGGTGCTGGCCCAGCCGCCGGCGGCGGCAATGGGCAAGTGACGCAGGGCCGGCGTCACGCCTCTCCGTTCTGCTTCTTGATCTGGTCGGCCGGCACGGCGCATCCGGACAAGAACAGTGCCGCGCAGGCCTTGGCGCGGGCCTCGATCTGCGCCCGCGACGGCGGCGGCCTGTGGCCGTACATCACGTCGCGTTGCGGCTGGAACACGAGCATGCCGAGCAGCATGCCCGCAGCGGCCTGCGCGTCGTCCACGGCGATCCGTCCCCTCCGCTGCTGCACGCCGAGCCACGCAGCGAGCGCGCCAAGCGTCCGCTGCATCGCCTTCTCGTAGAACATCTCGGCGATGTCGGGAAATTTGTCGCTGTCGGCCAGGATGATGCGCTGAAGCGCGATGACCTCGGCATCGAGGATCAGCTCGCCACAGGTCGAGAGTGCGGCCTCCAGTGCCGCCGCGATATCGCGGCCGTCGCAGGCGCCGAGATTTACGGCCGATATGAATCGGTCCATCCGGTCCGTCACCGTGCCCTCGAACAGCGCCAGCTTGGTCGGGATCAGCCGATAGAGGGTCTTGGTGGAGACGCCGGCGCGGCAGGCCACGTCGGCGATGTTGGCCGCAGCAAAGCCGCGCTCGGAGAACTCGCGCCGCGCGGCGTCATAGATCAGCGCGCGCGTCTCGTCGTCGGAACGCAGCTGCGGCCGCCCCCGGCCGCGCCGCGCCGGCGCGCCTTGCTCAGTCTGATCCTTGCCATTCCGGTTCATCCGCGAGCCATGCTTTTAAATGATGCCTGTCATTCTATTGACACTCCCAATATGGGCTCTATTTTGGAAAACATCAAGTTTCCTAATTAACCCTGCCGGCATCGGCCGAAATTAGCAAGATTTTCCAGCAGGATAGAACGGATCAGGGAGCACTGCCATGAGCCAGCATGAGACATCATTCAAGGCCGAGAGCCAGGTTCCGGCCGAGACCGCCAGGCAATTGATCGCACATCCGGAGGCCGCCAGGCCGCCCGCCGCCAAGGGCAGGCTTCGCCGCCTCCTGCTGGCCGGCGCGGCGCTCGCCGTCCTTTCGGGCGGCGCCTGGTACGGCTGGGATTACTGGACGGTCGGCCGCTTCCAGGTCTCGACCGACGACGCCTATGTGAAGGCCGACAACACGACGATCGCACCAAAAGTCTCCGGCTATCTCAGCGCGGTGCTGGTCGGTGACAATGAGCATGTGCGCGCCGGCCAGATGCTGGCGCGGATCGACGATCGCGATTTCAGGGTCGCGCTGGATCAGGCCAAGGCTGACGTCGCGGCCGCCGAAGCCGCGATCGCCAGCAAGCATGCGCAGCTCGATGTGCAGCAGTCGGTGATCGAAGCGGCACGTGCGACCCTCGCCGTCGATACCGCGACGCAGACCTTCGCCGAGCAGGAGAACAAGCGCTACACCGACCTCGCCGGCACCGGCTTCGGCAGCGTGCAGAACGCGCAGCAGGCGCAGTCGCGCTACGCCAGCGCACAGGCCGCCGTCGCCCGCGATACCGCGAACCTCGCCTCCGCGCTCCGCCAAGTGGAGCTGCTCAAGGCCGACATTGCACAGGCGGTCGCGTCGCAGGCGCGCGCAACCGCGCTCCAGCATCAGGCCGAGTTGAACCTCGGCTACACCACCATATCAGCCCCGATCGACGGCGTGGTCGGCAACCGCACCCTGCGCACCGGCCAGTTCGTCCAGGCCGGCACGCAGCTGATGTCGCTGGTGCCCGCCACCGGCGCCTATGTGATCGCGAACTACAAGGAGACGCAGCTCACCAATGTCCGCAAGGGTCAGCCGGTCGAGATCGCCGTCGACATGTTCCCCGGACAGGTGGTGCGCGGCCATGTCGACAGTCTCGCGCCCGCCAGCGGCCAGGAATTCGCACTGCTGCCGCCCGACAATGCGACCGGCAACTTCACCAAGGTGGTGCAGCGCATCCCGGTGAAGATCGCGCTCGACGCGACGGCGGTCGAATTGCGGCCCGGCATGTCGGTCATCCCGACCATCGCAACCTTGTCGCAACCTGGCGAGGCGCCGCGCTCCGGCGCCTCTCCCAAGCTCGCTGTCGCCTCCTTCAAATAGGTGATGTCATGTCCGATCTCGCGCTCTCCTCCCCGGCTGCCGCGCCCCGCGCGGCACCCGCAGTGGTCGATCCCAACCGCGCCAGCATGGCCGTCTGGATCTCCATCGTCGCCGCCATGATCGGCGCGTTCATGGCGATCCTCAACATCCAGATCACCAACGCCTCGCTGCTCAACATCGAGGGCGGCATCGGAACCGGCGTCGACAACGGCTCCTGGATCTCGACCTCCTATCTGATCGGCGAGATCGTGGTGATCCCGCTGACCGACTATCTCAGCCGGGTGTTTTCCTTCCGCAAGATCATCATCGGCTTCGCCACCCTGTTTGCGATCTTCTCGGTCGCCTGTGCCTTCACCCACGACCTGCCCTCGATGATCGCGATGCGCGGCTTGCAGGGTTTCTTCGGCGGCGTGCTGATCCCGATGGCCTTCACGCTGGTCTTCACCAAGCTGCCGAAGGCCCAGCAGCCGGTCGGCCTTGCCATGTTCGCGCTCGCCGTGACCTTCGCCCCCGCGATCGGCCCGACCATCGGCGGCTACCTCACCGAGAATTACGGCTGGCAGACCATCTTCTTCGTCAACGTGATCCCGACCGCGGTGATGGTCATCACGCTCTGCTTCACGCTGGAACGCCAGCCGATGCAGCTGCATCTGCTGCGCGAGGGCGACTGGCTCGGCATCGCCACGATGGCGATCGGCCTGTCGTCGCTGCAGGCCGTGCTCGAGGAAGGCAACAAGAACGACTGGTTCGGCTCGCCCTTCATCGTCAAGCTCGCGGTGATCGCCGCCGTCAGCCTCACTCTGTTCGTCTGGATCGAGCTCGTCGTCGAGAAGCCGCTGATCCGGCTGCGCCTCCTGACCCAGCGCAGCTTCGGCTTCGGCACCATCTCGGCGGTGTTTGTCGGCTTCGCGCTGTTCGGCTCGGTGTACCTGCTGCCGGCCTATCTCGGCCAGGTGCAGCGCTACAACGCCGAGCAGATCGGCCAGGTGCTGGCCTGGACCGGCCTCCCGCAGCTGATCCTGATCCCGCTGGTGCCGAAGCTGATGCAACGTTTCGATCCGCGATTCATCGCCTTCACCGGCATGATCCTGTTCGCGGTCTCCTCCTTCATGAACATCGCGATGTCGCTCGATTACTCCGGTGACCAGTTCTTCGTCCCGAACATCGTCCGTGCGATCGGCCAGGCGATCATGCTGGCGCCGCTGTCGGCGGTCAGCCTCGGCAGCGTCGCCCCGCAGGATGCCGCGGCCGCCTCCGGCATCTCCAACATGATGCGCAATCTCGGCGGCGCGATCGGCACGGCCCTGCTCGCCACCATCGTCACCAAACGCGAGCAATTCCACTCCAACATCATCGGCCAGTCGGTCGACCTCGGCCGCGAGGAAGTGCGCACCCGGATCGCCGAGGTGACCAATTACTTCCTCAGCCACGGCATCTCCGATCCGGCGACCGCGCACCACCAGGCGATCGTGGCGCTCGGCAATATCGTGAAGCGCCAGGCCCTGGTGCTTGGTTTCAGCGACACCTTTGCCGTGATCGGCATCGTGCTGGTGTTCGCCGCGATCGCGATCCTCTTGACTGGCAAGCCGAAGAATGCGGCCGGCGGCGGCGCGGCGCATTGATCTGTCGGGCGGCAGCCGCGGGCCGTCGCCCTCCCCTTTTACTTGTCAGCTTGCCTCGCGCAGCTTGAAGCGCTGGATCTTCCCGGTCTGGGTCTTCGGCAGCGCCTCGACGAAGGCGATCGCGCGGGGATATTTGTACGGCGCGATCGTCGCCTTGACGTGATCCTGTAGCAGCTTGACCTCGACCTCGTCGCAGCGCGCGCCCTGCTTCAGCACGATGAACGCCGAGACGATCTGCCCCCGCTCCTCGTCAGGTGCGCCGATCACGGCGCACTCCGCGACATCGGGATGGCCGAGCAGCGCGGCCTCCACCTCGGGACCGGCGATGTTGTAGCCCGCCGAGATGATCATGTCGTCGGCCCGTGCCACGAAGGACAGCCGGCCGTTCTCGTCCCTGACGAAGGCATCGCCGGTGATGTTCCAGCCGTCGCGGACATATTTGGTCTGCCGGGAGTCGGCGAGATAGCGGCAGCCGGTCGGACCGCGAACCGCCAGCTTGCCGACCTGGCCCGCCGGCAGCTCGTTCATGTCTTCGTCGACGATCTTCGCCTCGTAGCCGGTGACAGGCGTGCCCGTGGTGCCGCCGACGGCGCTGCCGGTGCGGTTGGTGATGAAGATGTGCAGCAGTTCAGTGCTGCCGATGCCGTCGAGGATCGGCTTGCCGGTCTTCCTGGTCCAGCTCTCGAACACCGGCGCCGGCAGCGTCTCGCCGGCCGAGACGGCGAGCCGCAGCGACGACAGATCGGCGCCCTTGTCCATCGCGGCCATCATCGCCCGATAGGCGGTCGGCGCGGTGAAGCAGATCGTCGCCTTGTAGGTTTCGATGATCCGGATCATCTCGCTCGGCGCCGCATTCTCCAGCAGCGTCGCGGTGGCGCCGAAGCGCAGCGGGAAGATCGCGAGCCCGCCGAGGCCGAATGTAAACGCAAGCGGCGGCGAGCCGACGAACACGTCGTCGGGCGTCACCTTGAGCACCTCGTTCGCATAACCGTCGGCAACGATCAGGAGATCGCGGTGGAAGTGCATGGTCGCCTTGGGCTCGCCCGTCGTGCCCGACGTGAAGCCCAGCAACGCGACGTCGTCGCGGCCGGTCTTCACCGCATCGAACTTGACCGGCTTGTTCAGCGCGATCCGGTCGAGCTCGGCGTCGTGGTTCTGCGTGCCGTCGAAATTGACGACCTGCTTGAGGAATTTGTTGGTCTTGGCGCAGGCCACCAGTTCATCCGCGATGCGGCTGTCGGTCAGTGCCAGCGAGATCTCGGCCTTGTCGACGATCTTGGCCAGTTCGCCGGCGCGCAGCATCGGCATGGTGTTGACGACGACGGCACCGGCCTTGGTCGCCGCGAGCCAGGCCGCGACCAGCGCCGGGTTGTTGCCCGAGCGGATCAGGACGCGATTGCCGGGCTTTACGCCATAGTTCTCCACCAGCGCGTGCGCCAGGCGGTTCGACCAATCGGTCAATTCCTTGTAGGTGCGCTGACGGCCATTGCCGATCAACGCGATGCGATCGCCCATCCCCTGCTCGACGATGCGGTCGGTCAGCTCGACCGCGGCGTTGAGATAATCCGGATATTGAAACTCCGGCCGGTCGAGCAGCAGCTGCGGCCATTGCGCTGATGGCGGCAGGTTGCGCCGCGCGAAATCGTCCACATGCCCGGATGGGCCGAGCCCGGGAAATTCACCTGACATTCGATTGCCCCTCGCTTTCCATCCAGAAAGGCCAAGACCAACGTCGAGAAGAATAAGGACGCCCGGCAGCGTTCCAATGGCCAATCATTTTATACTTAAAATAATTCGGCGCAAGCCTGGAAATCGCGCGGCAATCGCCGGCCGATCCTTCAAGAAGCTCAGATTTGCGTAAGCTGCTTCAGCCGCGCGACCATCGCCGAGCCCGGGTCGGCGAGCGGCGCGATCGCGGTGAAATGATTGGCGTCCGGCACAACGCCGAACCGCGTTGCGACGCCCGCTTTGCCCCAGACATCGACGATGGTCCGGCTCTGCCGGTGATATTCCGCGCTCTCGGCGCCGCCGACGACGGCATCGAGCGTCGCGCCCGCAGGCGGCGTCCAGGACAGCGGGCTCGCCGCACGTGCTGCGGCGCGGTCGAGGCCAAGCGCCTTATTGATGGAGGTGCCGACCAATGGCTCAAGCTCGAACAGGCCGGAGATCGCGTAAGCAGCCCTGACCAGGTCCTTCGGCAGCGACCCATCATAGGCCGGCCAATCGGTCGCGAGCATGCATGCGGCAAGATGTCCGCCTGCGGAGTGTCCCGACACGACCAGCGGCCGGCCGAGTCTGGCCAGTTCGCGGCACGCCGCACGCATCTCGCCGATGATGTCGCCGACCGTGACATTGGGACAGAGATCGTAGCTCGGCACCGCGACGCCGATGCCGTGACCATTGAGCCCTCGCGCGCAGTGGCTCGATGACGAGCCGTCGAGCGCCTGCCAGTAGCCGCCATGGATGAAGACCACGAGCGGGCCGTCACGATCGCCTTCGAACAGGTCGATGACGTTGCGGCTGCTCGGACCATAGGTCAGCCGCCGCGGCGGATGCTGCTCGCGATAGGCCGCGGAGTCCCTCGCCCAGCCGGCCATCAGCGCCGGATTTTCCGGCACCCGCGCCCGGTTGTTGTATTCGACCTCGTAATCGACCTCGGTCACGGCTTTAAGCGCTCCTTGCCTTGGCGGAGCGCTGCGCCGAGCCCTTGGCCTTGGCGAGCAGCCGCATCAGTTCGCGGATATCCTTCGGCGAGAGGTCGCCGAAGATATCGGCGATCCACTTCTCGTGCTCGGCGGCCATCTTGCGGAATTCGGCGCGGCCGAGCTTTGTGAGCCGGATGAACTGCACGCGACGGTCCGTCTCCGAGGTGCGGCGATCGAGATGGCCTGATTCAACCAGGCGCTCGACCAGCCCGGTGACGTTGCCGTTGGATACCATCATCCGCTTCGACAGGTCCGACAGCGTCATGCCGTCGGACACCTTGTCGAGCTGGGCCATCAGATCGAAGCGCGGCAGCGTGACGTCGAACTTCTCGCGCAGCCGGCTGCGCACCTCGCCTTCGATCAGCGTGGTGCAGGTCAAGAGGCGCAGCCACAGCCTGAGCTCGGTGCCGTGGTCGTCGGGCAGTTCGACGGCTTTGGTTTCGGAATCGAGGATCATGCGGCGATCGTGCCTCCGCGGCGGGTTCCGGTCGGACCAATTGCTTTGAGCTTCAAGCAATTCGCGGCGCCCCGCAAGGACAATTGCGAATCGTGCCTGACGCGCCTGGGCAATCCTGCAATTTCTTTAAACTTCAAGCAATTGGCGCGGCGCTTGCATGGGCTATGCCTGCATGATGCGCGACGATCGCCCTGACGCGATGCCACATCGCTTGCGGCGATTGCACGCGTCAGACTAAGCTGAGGCCAATTGGGCTGAAGCCGAAAACATCAAGGCAGTGGTCGGGGGAGAGACATGAAACAATTGACGAAGCTCGCGGGATTGGCGGCGCTGCTGGGTGTCGCCGTCACCCCGGCAACCGCACAGGAGAAGATCAAGATCGGCGTGCTGGTCACGACCTCCGGCCCGGCCGCGGCGCTCGGCCAGCAGGTCCGCGACGGCTTTGCGCTCGCGATCAAGGACCTCGGCGGCAAGATGGCCGGCCGCGATATCGAGATCGTCAACGCCGACGACGAACTGAAGCCCGACGGCGCGGTGGTCAAGGTGCGCGGCCTGCTCGAGCGCGACAAGGTTGATTTCGTGGTCGGGCCGATCTTCTCCAACATCCTGCAGGCGATCCACCGCCCCGTCACCGACAGCAAGACCTTCCTGATCAGTCCGAATGCAGGCCCCTCCAGCTACGCCGGCAAGGAGTGCAACCCGTTCTTCTACGTGACGTCGTACCAGAACGACCAGGTGCACGAGATCCTCGGCAAGGTGGCGCAGGACCGCGGCTACAAGCGCGTCTATCTGCTGGTGCCGAACTATCAGGCCGGCCGCGACTCCGTCGCCGGCTTCAAGCTCGACTACAAGGGCGAAATCGTCGAGGAATCCTACACGCCGCTGAACACGCTGGATTTCCAGCCCGAATTGTCCAAGATTGCCGCGCTGAAGCCGGACGCGCTGTTCACCTTCATGCCGGGCGGCATGGGCGTTAATCTCGTGAAGCAGTACAAGCAGGCCGGCGCCACCGTGCCGGTGCTCTCCGCCTTCACCGTCGACGAATCCACCCTGCCCGCGCAGCAGGACGCAGCGGTCGGCATGTTCGGCGGGGCGAACTGGGCCCCGAACCTCGACAATCCCCAAAGCAAGAAGTTCGTCGCGGCTTATGAAGCCGCCTACAACGGCGTGCCCGGCACCTATGCCATGCAGGCCTATGACGCAGCGTTGTTGATCGACAGCGCGGTGAAAGCCGTGAAGGGCGATCTCTCCAACAAGGACGCCGTCGCGGCTGCGCTGAAGAAGGCCGACTTCACCTCGCTGCGCGGTAACTTCAAGTTCAGCAACAACGGCTATCCGATCCAGGATTTCTACCTCACCAAGGTCGCGAAGCGGCCGGACGGCAAATTCCAGACCGAGATCGTCGAGAAGGTGTTTTCGAATTATGGCGATCGCTACGCCAAGGACTGCGCGGCAAAGTAGATCATAGGAGCAAGCATGAGCATGAAAGACGAGATTGCGGGCATCACCCGCGCCAACGAAGGCATGCAGGGCATTTCCTGGAGCATCCTTGGCCAGACCTACGTGCCGAAGAGCCGCACCGAGCATTCATTCTCCTGGCACGCCACCTTCCCGCCGGGCACCTTCGTTCCTCCGCATATCCACCCCGACCAGGACGAGTACCTCTATATCCTCGAGGGCAAGCTCGACTTCATGCTCGACGGTGCGGACGAATCCGCAACTCCTGGCGATCTGGTTCGGCTGCCGATGGGCAAGCCGCACGGCATCTTCAACAAGTCGCAGCAGCCCGCTAAGACGCTGTTCTGGGTGTCGCCGACGCGGAGGCTCTACGACCTGTTCTGGGCGATCCACAACATGAAGGAACAGAACCCGGACGACGTGGTGCGGCTCGCCGCCGAGCACAACATCCACTTCCTGCCGCCGCCGGCGTAGCTTATTCCGTCATTGCGAGCGAAGCGAAGCAATCCATATTTCCGCGATCGCGGAACGATGGATTGCTTCGTCGCTTTGCTCCTCGCAATGACGGTGTGGAGATGGCCTGCCGGACGTCTCCTCCTGCAAAGGACCTACTGCCGCGCCACCACGCGCGCGGCAAAGCCGGCCTTGGCCGCATAGCCGCGGACGATCGCCTCGCGCGCCTCGTAATTGAGGATGGTGTCGACGTCGGTAAAGCCCTGCGGCGCGAGCTGCTCGACGGCGTCGATCACGCCCTCCGGCCCGCCGCGGCGGTTGGAGGCGACGATGTCGGCGGTCATCGGCAGCCGCTGCCGCTCATAGGCCGCCAGCGCCTGGCGCGGGTGCTCCGCCCGCGCCAGCAGGTCGGCCAGGCTGCGCGCATCGAGAATGGCTTGAGAGGCGCCGTTCGAGCCGACCGGATACATCGGATGCGCGGCGTCGCCGAGCAGCGTGACCCGGCCACT
The DNA here is from genome assembly GCF_055264925.1 of Bradyrhizobium sp. KZN70725. Classification (NCBI taxonomy): domain Bacteria; kingdom Pseudomonadati; phylum Pseudomonadota; class Alphaproteobacteria; order Hyphomicrobiales; family Nitrobacteraceae; genus Bradyrhizobium; species Bradyrhizobium sp. KZN70725. The sequence goes on along the minus strand of NZ_JBUYWT010000018.1, from coordinate 14,538 downwards.
CGACCAATACGGCAAGGGATCGCGGTCGCAGCACGGATACTCCCAGAATTCCGGCGTCGCGTTGATCAGTCCGGTAAAGTCGACCTGCGGGATCGTGAAACCAGTGACATAGGGCATCATCTCGTCGCGCCGGCCGAGATTGGACCAGCCCTCGCGGCGCGGCGGCGGCGAGGTGCCGTCGCCGATCCTCACCAGCACCGCCCAGTTGGTGAGGCGGCTTGCCGGGCTCGAGCCCGGCGCGATCGGATAGATCACGGCCTTGGCGTTCAGGCCGCCGGCGATGATCATCGAGCGCCCGGTCAGGAACGCTGGCCAGTCGGTCGCGCCGCGCCACAGCATCAGGCCGTTCCAGCACGGCCCGCCCTCGTCCGGAAACAGCGTCTGCCGCACTTTCGAATGGATGCCGTCGGCGCCAATCAGGATGTCGCCGCGCGCGGTATGCACATGGGCGCCGCTGCGATCGAAGAAATAGGCCGAGACGCCGCCCTCATCCTGGGTGAAGGAGCCGAGCCGGCAGCCGGTGTGGATCGCATCCGCGCCGAGCCGATCGATCACGGCCTGATGGATCACGCCTTGCAGGCGGCCGCGATGGATCGAGAATTGCGGCACGTCGTGGCCGGCATCGAGCCCGCGCTTCTCGTGCCAGACCTGCTGGCCATGTCGCGTCAGATAGAACAGCTCATAGGTGCGGATCGCCACCTCGTCGAGCTTGTCGAGCAAACCAAGCCCCGCCAGCTCGCGGATCGCATGCGGCAATGTGTTGATGCCGACGCCGAGCTCGCGGATCGTCTCGGACTGCTCGTACAGCTCGCAAGCGATGCCGCGCGAGCGCAGCATCAGCGCAGTGGTGAGGCCCCCGATTCCGCCTCCGACGATAATCGCCTTCATCGTCCTCACCTCCACTCACAACAGGACGCTTTTACGCTTTGGGCTAAGGTCGCATGCCCCGTTGTCCGGCCGCAAGCGGGTTTGCGGCCCGGGACGAGGACTGGCCCACGACGATTGGGCTTAGCCTTAACATTGCTTCAGCGTACCCCGATCTATCCCCGTCACCCTGAGGAGGCCGCAACGCGGCCGTCTCGAAGGGTCGACGGCCACCAGCCGGGACGTGCATCCTTCGAAGCTCGCTCCGCTCGCACCTCAGGATGACGGGATTGGCGGAACTGCGTCACCCTCAATCCGGCACCACCGCAATTGCCTGGATTTCCACCTTGGCGCGGTCCTCGATCAGGCCGGCAACCTGGATCGCGGTCATCGCCGGAAAGCGCCGGCCGATGATGTCGCGATAGACCGTGCCGATCTCCTTCAGCCGCGCGGAATATTCCTTGCGGTCGAGCAAGTACCAGGTCATCGACACGATGTGCTCGGGGCCGGCGCCGCCGGCGGCGGCGACTGCGACGATGTTGCGCAGGGTTTGGCCGATCTGCGCCACGAGATCGTCGGTCTCGAACACGCATTGTCCGTTCCAGCCGATCTGGCCCGCGATGAAGAGCTGTTTGCCGCGCGCGGCCATGCCGTTGGCGTAGCCGATCGGCTTGGCCCATCCTTGGGGTTGCAGGATCTCGATCATCTCAATTGCCCTCGAAGGCCGGTTTCTGCTTGGCGGCGAACGCCTCGAAGGCGCGGCGGAAATCGCCGGTGACCATGCAGATCGCCTGCGCCTGCGCTTCCGACTCGATCATCTCGTCGACGCCCATCGCCCATTCCTGGTTGAACATCGTTTTCGTCACGCCATGCGCGAACCACGGCCCATCCGCGAGCGAGCGCGCCAATTCATGCGCAGCACCGGCGAGTTCCGCCGGCGGCACCAGACGGTTGTGGAAGCCCCACGCAAACCCCTCCTCGGCGCTCATCGCACGCCCGGTGTAGAGCAGGTCGGCCGCATGGCCCTGCCCGATCACGCGGGGCAGCAACCCGCATGCGCCCATATCGGCGCCGGCAAGGCCGACGCGGGTGAACAGGAACGCGGTCTTGGCTTGCGGCGTCGCCAGCCGCAAATCGGACGCCAGCGCCAGCATCGCCCCGGCCCCGGCGCAAATGCCGTCGATCGCCGCGACGATGATCTGCGGGCATTTGCGCATCGCCCGCACGACCTCGCCGGTCATCCGCGTGAAGGCCAGCAGGTCCGGCATCGCCATCCGCGTCAACGGCTCGATGATCTCGAACACATCGCCGCCGGAGCAGAAATTACCCTCGGCGCCGGTCAGCACGATGGCGCGGACATCGGCGGCGTATTTGAGATTGGTGAAGAGATCGCGCAGCTCCTCATAGGACTCGAAAGTCAGCGGGTTCTTCTTGTCCGGCCGGTTCAGCGTGATGGTCGCGACACGGCCGCTCGCATCGACCTGCCAGCGGAAGTGCTTGGCGGGATAATCCTTGAACGGCCGGAGCTTTGCTTTCATCTCGGACATGACGTGTTCCTTCACCCGGTAAAGACTTCGCCGCCGGCGACCGCGACGGCTTGTCCGTTGATTGACGATGCAGTCTCGGAGGCAAGCCAGAGGATGGCGTCGGCGACCTCCTCCGGCGTCACCAGCCGCTGCATCGGATTGACTTTTGCCAACGCTGCGCGCGCTTCCTGTTCGCTGCGGCCGGTCTTGGCGACGATGTTCGCGGCGGCATCCGCCACCAGCGGCGTATCGGTGTAGCCGGGACAGACCACATTCACGGTGACGCCGCGCCGTGCATATTCCAGCGCCAGCGAGCGCGTCAGGCCGATGACGCCGTGCTTGGCCGCGACATAGGCGGAGACGTAGGCGTAGCCGGTGAGACCCGCGGTCGAGGCGACGTTGATCACGCGCCCGCGGCCGCGTTGCGCCATGCCGGGCAACACGGCATGCGTCACCAGGAACACGCTGGAGAGGTTGCTCGCCAGCATGTCGGCCCACAACGCCGCGCCGGTCTTGTCGAACGGCGCGCTCGCGGCCTTGCCGGCATTGTTGACGAGAATATCGATCGGCCCTGCCTCAGCCTCGATCTGCGCGACACCCTTGGTCACCGCAGCTTCATCCGTCACGTCGATCGAAACCACGGCGCCGGCCTGCTTGTCGAGCGATGCCGCCGTCGCCTTCAGCGCGTCGATCCGCCGTCCGGCGATGCTGACGCGCACGCCGGCATTTGCCAGCGCGATCGCCGTCGCGGCGCCGATGCCGGAACCGGCACCGGTCACCAGCGCATGTGCGTTGGGCCAGAACCTCATCATGCCTTCACTCCCGCAGCCGCGCGTTCGAGATTGGCCTCGTATTGCGACTTGCCCGACAGATACTGCTTCGGCCACGCGACCTGCTTGACGCCGATCTTCGCAGCCTCATGCAGCGTCCAGGCCGGATCGGCGAGATGCGGCCGCGCGATGGCACAGAGATCGGCGCGGCCGGCGGCGATGATCGAGTTGGCGTGATCCGCCTCCGAGATCGCGCCGACCGCGATGGTCGCGATGCCGACCTCGTTGCGGATCTTGTCGGCGAACGGCGTCTGGTAGAGCCGGCCATAGATCGGATGGTCGTCGGCCCAGACCTGCCCCGAGGAGCAGTCGATCAGGTCGGCTCCCGCCTCCTTGAACAGCTTTGCGAAGACCAGCGCATCCTCGGGCGTGTTGCCGCCCTCGGCCCAGTCGTGACACGACAGGCGGACCGACATCGGCTTGTCCTCCGGCCACACCGCGCGGACGGCGCGGAACACCTCCAGCGGATAACGCGCGCGGTTCTCGATCGATCCGCCGTAGTCGTCGGTGCGGCGGTTAGTCAGCGGCGAGAGGAAGCTCGACAGCAGATAGCCGTGCGCGCAGTGCAGCTCCAGGATATCGAAGCCGGCGGCCGCAGCGCGCCTGGCTGCGGCGACGAACTGCTCGCGCACCTCGTCCATCTCGGCGCGGCTCATCGGCTCCGGAATCTGGCCGTCGGGCAGATAAGGCACTGACGAAGCCGACACCAGCGGCCAGTTGTGGTCCGGCAGCGCTTCGTCCATGCCTTCCCAGGCGACGCGCGTTGAGCCCTTGCGGCCGGCATGGCCGAGCTGGATGCCGATCCTGGCTTGCGAATTCTGATGCACGAAGTCGACGATGCGCTTGTAGGCCGCCGCCTGCGCGTCGTTCCAGAGGCCGCAGCAGCCGGGCGTGATCCGCGCTTCCGGCGACACGCAGGTCATCTCCGTAAAAAGAAGGCCGGCACCGCCGAGCGCGCGGGAGCCGAAATGTACCAGATGGAAGTCGGTCGGCACGCCCTCCTCCGCCGAATACATCGCCATCGGCGAGACGATGATGCGGTTATGAAGCGACAGGCCGCGGATCTGGAATGGCGTCAGCATCGGCGGCGTGACGCGGTCGTTGGTCGCGGCCACGCCGCTGCGCTCCGCGAACCAGCGCTCATAGCCCTCGAGCCAGGTCTTGTCGCGCAGCCGCAGGTTCTCGTGGCTGATGCGCTGCGAGCGGGTCAGCAGCGAATACATGAACTGCTCCGGCTCCAGCGTGTCGGCATAGCGCGAGCCGACCACTTCGAACCATTCCATCGCGTTGCGCGCGGCGTTCTGGATCCGTGCCACGTCGACCCGGCGCAGCTCCTCGTAAGCCTTGAGCACCGCGGGAATGCTGTCGCGCGTCGCGCCGTGGATCTTGAACTGGTTGGTCAGCTCGATCGCATCCTCCAGCGCGAGCTTGGTTCCCGAACCGATCGCGAAATGCGCGGTGTGGGCGGCATCGCCCATCAGCACGACATGGCTGTTGCCGTTGAACGCGGTCCATTTGCCGCAGATCAGCCTGGGAAACGACAGCCAGGCCGAGCCGCGCAGGTGCCGCGCATTCGAGACCAGATGATGCCCCTCGAGGATTTCCGCGAACACATTCTCGCAGAACGCGATGGAGTCGCCCTGCTCCATCTTGTCGAGACCGTGGGCGAGATAGGCCTCCTCGGTGGTCTCGACGATGAAGGTCGCCGCGCCCTCCTCGAACTTGTAGATGTGCGCCTGGAACCAGCCATGCTCGGTCTTGCGGAAGTCGAAGGTGAAGGCGTCGAACGGACGGTTGGTGCCGAGCCAGATGTAGCGGTTCGGCCGCATCAGCATGTCGGGTTGGAACGTCTCGGCATATTTGACGCGCACCTTCGAATTGACGCCGTCGCATGCCACGACGAGATCGGCGTCGGGGAATTCGAGATCGGAATTCACCTCGCGCTCGAAGATCAGCTCGACGCCGAGTTCCTCGGCGCGCGCCTGCAGGATGTTGAGCAGCCGCTTGCGGCCAATGCCGACGAAGCCGTGGCCGGTGGTGCGCATGCGCCGGCCCTTGATCAGGACCTCGATGTCGTCCCAATGGTTGAAGGCCTGCTCGATCGTGTCAGCGGTGACCGGATCCCATTTGCGCATGTTGTCCATGGTCGCATCCGAGAACACCACGCCGAAGCCGAAGGTGTCGTAGGGCCGGTTGCGCTCGACCACCGAAATGACGTGCGCGGGATCCAGCATCTTCATCAGGATGCCGAAATAAAGCCCGGCCGGCCCGCCTCCAATGCAAACGATACGCATGGCGTTCTCCCGTTGGCTTCGGCGGCGCGGGCACGGACGAGGCGCGTTCCCCTGGAGCCGATACGGGATATTATTTTATACTTAAAATAATTGTCAAGGGAGTTGGCACCCCACCCAACGCTGTCGTGCCGGCGCAGGCCGGGACCCATACGCCGCAGCAGATATTGTCGGCGGGACTCGTCGTTCCAGCGACGTACAACAATGACGATCTGTGGTTATGGGTCCCGGCCTGCGCCGGGACGACACTGAACTTGTTGCCGCTGATTTGCCCGTCGAAGGCGTGGCAAGACGGCGGATTGCGCTGCGCTAATCCGCCCTACGCCGATCCCAGGCCGCGCCGCGCGCCCTCAATGCACCGCGGCGTACAGGATCTTGTCCTGCGTCGCGTCCGCCGCGTCGAACTCGGCGACGATGCGGCCGGTGCGCGCGACCAGGATGCGGTCGGACACCGCGAGGATCTCCGGCAGGTAGGACGAGATCACCACCACCGCCTTGCCCTCGTCGGCGAGGCGGCGGATTTCGCCGTGGATGTGCGGGATGGTGCCGACGTCGACGCCGCGCGTCGGCTCGTCGAAGATGATGATCGAGGGGTCCTGCACCAGCGTCTTGGCCAGCACCACCTTCTGCTGGTTGCCGCCGGACAGCTCGATGATCCTGGCCTTGCGCTGCAATGCGCTGATCTTGAGCCGATCGACCCAGTAGCTGGCGAGCTTGCTGCGCCGCGCGCGCGACAGCAGGAAGCTCCAGCCCTTTCCGGTGGCGAGGCTGCCGATATAGACGTTGTCGTCGACCACCATGGTCTCGAAGAAGCCGTTGGCCTTGCGGTCCTCGGTGATGTAGGCGATGCCGTCATTGATCGCCTGCCGCGGCACGCGGTAGCGGATCGGCTTGCCGCGCAGCCGGATGGTGCCGCCATTCACCAAATTGCGCTTCAGCGCGCCGTAGATGATCTTGGCGATCTCGGTGCGGCCGGAGCCGATCAGGCCGGCGATGCCGACCACCTCGCCGGCATAGACCGAGAACGACATGTTCTTGACCGCCATGCCCATGGTGACGTTCTCGACCGTCAGCACCTTCTCGCGGCGCTGATGGGTTTTTGCCTTGCCGCCATAGACCGCCTGCGCCACCTCGCGGCCGACCATGTGCTGCACCAGCGCATCGCGCGTCAGCTGCCTGGCCGGCGCCGTGATCACCAGCTTGCCGTCGCGCAGCACGGTGATGCGGTCGGCGATCTGCAGCGACTCCTCCAGCGCATGCGAGATGTAGATGATCGAGACGCCGCGGGCGCGCAGGTCGCGCACCAGATGGAAGAAGTGGACGATCTCCTCCGGCGTCAGCGATGCGGTCGGTTCGTCGAAGATGATGATGCGCGCCTTGTTGTAGATCGCGCGCGCGATCTCCACCATCTGCTTCTTGGCGGTGCCGAGCAGCGCCACCGGCGTTGCCGGATCGACGTGGAAGTTGAGCGACTGCAACAGCTGCTGGGCCTGGATGTTCAGGGTGCGGAACCGGGTCAGCAGCTTTTCGTTGCCGAGCTCGATGTTCTGCGCGGCGGTCATGGTCGGCACCAGGCTGGTCTCCTGATAGACCATGCAGATGCCGGCATTGAGCGCGTCGCGCGGCTGCTCGAAACCGGTCGGCTTGCCGTCGAGCAGATAGTCGCCGGAGGTGAGCTGGATCGCGCCCGCGATCGCCTTGCACAGCGTCGATTTGCCGGCGCCGTTCTCGCCGACCAGCGCATGCACCTCACCGGGATAGAGGTCGAAATTGACGCCCTCGATGGCGTGGACGCCGCCATAGATTTTCGAACCGTTGGTGATCCGCAGCACCGGCTCGCGGGCTGCGGGGGTCTCTGCCGTCCTGGCGCCGGGGGCCGCCTGCATCACACCGTCATTCATCGCAGCTCTCCCGTATGGCGCAGCAGGCGTCCGGCGCCGCGCGCCGCGATCACGACGCCCGATGGCGTGGCGCAGGCGGCGGTGACGCCGTGGAAGCGGCCGCCGGCGCGGCTGTGCAGGCTGTCGGTCGCATCGCCCTCGGCATCGAGATGCACCAGCAGACCATAGGAGCGCGGCGGCGCCCACGGCTTCTGGATGCCGAGCGCCTTGACGCTGCCGATCTGCATCGGCTCGAGGCAATCGCTGCCGCCGGCGAGCGCCGGCGCGACCCAGTAATCCGGCGGCATCGTCGCCATCATCTCCTCGCGGAAATCGTCTTCCTTGAGCACGAACTCGATCAGATGGGTGCGGCGGGCGAAGATGCCGAGCAGCATGCCGCCGTGGCCGTCCGGATGCAGCCGCGCCGGATAGCCCGGCATGTTGCCGGCGACGGTCTCGCGCGGACCAAGCCCGTTGCCGCCGAGCGCGAACCGGCTGAGGCGATGGGCCCAGCTTTCGGTGAGCCACAGGCTGCTGCCGTCGGCCGAAACACTCACGCCATAGGGATAGGGCAGATCGCGCAGCAGCAGCTGCGGATTGTCGAGCCCGGCGCCGCAGCTGACGAGCCGGCCATTGGCGCGCTTCTCCATCAAATCATGCCGCCATTCGCCCGGGCGTCGGCCGGTGCTGCCTTCGACGGCATAGATGCGGCCATCGGGCGCCGCCGTCACCGACAGCAGCCCTGTGAGCGCGCTGCCGCCGGCAGCCTCCAGCCAGCGCGGATCGGGCTTTGCCGGATCGATCGCGGCAAGGCCCCTGCCCGCGACGCAGACCAGCAGGCGGCCGTCCGGATGCAACGCGAGCCCGCCGGCATCATCCTCGAACTCGGCGACGACCGTACGTGTCGACAAGTCATTGCCGCCGAGCTTCAGCACCCGGCGTCCGGCCGAGACATAGACCGCGCCGTCGCCGGCGGCGATCACGTCGTCGACGCCGGGCAACGGCTCGCCGATCGGGGTGGCGCTGTCGAGCCGGTCGTTCGGGCTCAGCGCACCGTCGAGCGGCGGGATCGCGTTCTGGCCGCCGTCGCGGTCGATGACGCTGCGGATGTCGCGCAGCAGATGATCGAAAAATCCCATTACGTCGTCACCCTGCTCTTTGCGCCCCAATAGGCATCGTAGCCGGTCCAGCTGTCGTCGACGCCGTCGAGCTTGATGCGGCCGATCCGGTTGTTCTCGAGCCCGCCGAGATAGAGATAGCCCTGGTGCTCGCGCATCGAGGTCAACGTCGAATGCGAAATGCCGGTCGGATCCCACCAGGATTCCAGCGCCTCGCCCTGCTCGTTGAATTTCAGCACGCAGCCATGGTTGAGCGCCGGCGCCAGCCACTCGTCGGTCGGCACCTGCTTCACCATGCGCAGGCGGAAGCCGGGCTTTCGCGCGGCAAGGTCGAAAGTCGGCGTGCGGATGCCGACCAGCGCCAGCCAGTAGGTGCCGTCGGACGCGCGGTTGATATTGTCGGGGTTGCCCGGCAGCTCGTCCATCAGCACCTCCGTCTTGCCCTTGTTCGGCCCGTCGATCCAGTGCCGGAACACCTTGCACAGCGAGGTCGACGCGATCAGGATCGACTTGCCGTCATGCGAGACGCAGATCCCGTTCGGGAAATAGAAGTGGTTGATCACCGTGCGCGTGGTCCTGGTCGCCGGGTCGTAGCAGACCACGCGGCCGTTCGGCCGGCCCTCGAGGATGTCGAGGGTGTTGGTGGTCATCTCGTAGCGCGTGGTGCAGTCGCTGAAATAGATCTTGCCGTCGGGTGCGATGTCGAGGTCGTCGGCCATGCGCAGGCGGCTGTCGTCGTTCAGCTTGTACCAGGTGCGGTTGGTCTCGTCGGTGACCTTGAAGATGCGGCCGTCGGGCGCGACGCCGTAGACGCCCATGCCGGCGACGGCGACGATCAAATTCTCATCGCGATCGAACTGCATGCCGAGCGGCCGGCCGCCGATATGGGCGAACACCTCGCGGGTCTCGAAGTTCGGCCCGGAAAAACGGATCACATTGCCGTCGCGGGTCGAGCCGTAGAGCCGGCCCTGGCGGTCGAGGATGACATCCTCGGGCCCCTCGACCTGATCGACGCCGATCGCCTGCGCATTGATTAGCCGGTCGTTCTGCGCATAGGGCGACGCCGCGCCGGGCTGCACCGCGGGCGCCGAGGCGAGCGGCACGAAGGCCGGATTGACATAGATCTTCTGGATCGCCTTGCCGCGGTTCTTCGACCATTTGACGTCGATGCCGACGGCCGCGAGCAGGATCATGCCGGTCACCGCCGAAGTGACATAGCCCGGGATGCCCATCCGCACGAGGCCGTTGATCAAAAGAAAGATGATCAGCGCGCCGATCATCGCCCGCCACACCGTGCCCTTGCCGCCGGCCAGCGACACGCCGCCGAGCACCACGGCGGTGAGCGCCTGGAATTCCCATCCCACGCCCGTGGTGGAATCCGTCGAGGCTTGCCGCGCGGCGTAGAAGATGCCGCTCGCCGCACACAGCGTGCCCGACAGCACATAGGTCATGAACAGCATCAGGCGGACGCGGATGCCGGCATGACGCGCCGCCTTGCGGCTGGCGCCGATCGCGGTGAGATGCCAGCCATAGCGCGAGCGCGACAGGAAGATGTGGCAGATCAGCAGCACCACGAACAGCGTCGCCGCATTGACGGGAATGCCGAGCACGCTGCCGCCGCCGATGAAATCCCAGGCATCGCTCTCGACCGAATTGGTCGCGAACACCTGGGCGTAGCTGGTGTTAAGCAGATTGACCGAAGCGCGCAGGATGATCAGCGTCACCAGCGTGGTCAGGAACGGCCGCGTCTTCAGGAAGCCGATCAGAAAGCCGTTGATGCTGCCGAGCAGCGCACCGACCAGCAGCGTCGCCGGCACCGCGAGGCCGACCGGCCATTCGCGCACCAGCAGGAAATACAGCGCCGCGAAATTGCACAGCGCGAAGATCGCGCCGACCGACAGGTCGATGCCGCCGGTGACGAGGCAGAAACCCATCGCGAGCGCGACGAAACCGAATTCGGCAAACAACCGCAGCAGCGACACCGAGTTCTGCACCGAGGCGTAGTCGGGAATGGTGAGCGCGAAATAGGCCCACAGCCCGATCATCACGGTGAACGGAACGACCGGCTCGAACCACTGTTTCAGCAACAGCTCCGACAGCAGGAGCCGGGGTGAGAACCGCCGCACCGATGCGGAAAAGGAATCAACTGCCATCGACATCGCCAAAGCACTCCCTGATCCGGTTTCAACGTTTCCGGATTCTGACCCGTGATACAGCCGGCGCGGGAATGCCCCCCCGCGCCGGCTGTCTCGCGCCTTGTTAGTTTTTCTTGGGTAGCGCGAAGCAGGTGCCGCCGAGCGAGGCGTTGGTCTTATCGATCCAGATCGGCCGCGTGTAATAGGACAGGTTTTTGGTGCCGGGCTTGTCGCCGGACATCAGCAGCGTCTCGGCTGCGAACATCAGATCGTGACCCTGCTCGGTCGCCTTGTAGCTGAGGAATTTGCTGAAATTCCCGGAGTTGACCTGGTCGCAATCGAGCTGCGAGCCCTCGCCCGAGGCGAACACCTTTACATCGTCGATCTTGCCGGCATTGCGGATCGCCTGCGCGGCGCCCGACTCCATGATGCCCCAGAAGCCGATCGAGGCGCAGAGATCGGGGTGCTGCTGGATCACGGTGGCGGTGATGTTGAGCGCGGTGTTGGCGTCCCAGTTCGCGGCCTGGTTCGACACCACCTTGATGTTGGGATCCTTGTTCAGGACCTCCATGATGGCGCCGACCTGGTCGACGCTGGCCGCCGCGGTCAGTTCGCCCTGCACGATCTGCACCTTGCCCGACTTGCCGGAGCCGGTGCCGCAGGCCTTGACCGCCTCGTTGGCGAGCATCCTGCCGATCTCGCGCCAGTCGACGCCGACAAAGGCGCCGGACTTGTAGTTCGAGGCCATGTTGACCTGGATCACATGCGTACCCTGGCTTTCGGCGCGCTTCAGGTCCTTCATCAACAGCGTCACGCTCGGATTCTGCACGATCAGGACGTCGGGCTTCTGGTCGACCAGCGCGGTCAGCGCCTGCTGCATGGCCGACGGGTTGTTGTTGGGGTCGCGCACGATGTATTTCATGCCGCGCCACTCCGCCTCTTCCTGCACGACGCGGCCCCATTCGTCGGACAGCGGCACGCCGAGTGCGATCGGCAGATAGGCGACGGTCTTGCCCTGCAGCGACTTGTCGTACGCTGCGCGCAGCTCGCGCCCGGCCTTGGTACCTTCATCCTGCGCCGACGCCGCGAACGGCATCGCGGCAAGCGCCACCCCGGCGAGCAGGATCGTCCAGAACTTGGTCGTCTTCATCGTCTCCTCCACACAAAATTCTTTTGATTGATTTGGAATCGCTTTGATTGGCGCGAGGGACGCGCCCAGTCTTCATGTCCTAGTCGCCTTGCCGCGCGGTCTCCTCGTCGCGGGGGTGCAGCCAGTTGTCGAGCACGATGGCGGCCAGCAGCACCACGCCCTTGATGATGTTCTGCACCTCGCTGTTGACGTCCATGATGGTGAAGGCGTTGAGCAGCGTGCCGATCAGGATGCAGCCGACCACGACGCTGAACACGCTGCCGCGGCCGCCGATTAGGCTGATGCCGCCGATCACGACGACGAGCACGACGTCGAAGATCATGGTGCCCTGGGTGATCGCCATCTGCATGCTGCCCGTGGTGCCGACCCAGACTAGGCCCGCAATCCAGGCGAGCAGTGCAACCAGCACGTGCTCGAGCACGATCAGCGGCCGCAGCGCGACGCCGGTCAGCCGCGCGGCCTCCGGATTGTCGCCCTGCGAATAGATGAAGCGGCCGATCGAGGTGCGCGACAGGAACAAATGCATCGCGATTGCACAGGCCGCGAACACCAGGATCGGAACCGGGATGCCGAACAGCCGTCCGGCGCCGAGATACATCAGGCCCGGCGCATCCTTCGGCGCATAGACCACCCAGGCCGGCGCGATCCAGAAGGCGAGGCCATAGATCACGAAGCCGGCAGCCAGCGTCACGAACAGCGCCGGAGCCTCGACGAAGGCGACCATCACGCCGTTGACGACGCCGATCAGCACCGCGACCGCCAGCGCCAGCAGCACTGCCGTGAAAACAGGCATGCCGTTCTGCATGTAGATCAGCGCGATCGCCCAGGAACCCGCCATGATCGCGACCTCGGAGAGGTCGATGCCGCGGCTGATCACGATCAGACCCATGCCGAGGCCGAGCACGCCGAGGATGGAAATACTCCGCAACAAATTCAGGAGATTGGAGACGGTGGCGAAGCCGTTCAGCGTCAGGCCGAACACGATCAGGAGCGCGATGGTGATCAGGAGCACGATCTGCTCCTGGCTCGGTTTCGCAAACATTGCGCCCAGGCGAGATGATGCCGCAGGGACAGCAACGCCACGCGATGGCGATTGCACGCTCATCGTTTCCTCCAGGTATTATTTTGCTTGAGACTTTAAGAGTGCCGATTAGTATTCGTCAAATGCATTCGGCGGATACGGATTGATCATTTCCATGCATGTACGCGACGTCGATCTGAACCTGTTCGTCGTGTTCGACGCGATCTATTCCGAGGGCGGCGTCAGCCGCGCCTGCTTCCGCCTCAACCTGACGCAGCCCGCGGTAAGCCATGCGCTGAGCCGGCTGCGCGCGATGTTCAACGATCCGCTGTTCGTGCGCCGCAACCACGTGATGACGCCGACCCCGCTGGCCCGGCAGATCATCACCACGGTGCGCCAGGCGCTCAACGGCCTCGAGACGACGCTGACCCACACCCACCGGTTCGATCCGGCGCAGACGCCGAAGCGGTTCGTGATCGGGCTGCGCAACAATCTCGAGGCACCGATGCTGAGCGCGCTGATCAACCGCATCAGCACGGTGGCGCCGCTGGTCGAGATCGCCACCGTGCGCAGCGAGCGCAACAATCTCGAGCGCGAGCTTGCCGCCGGCACCCTCGACGTCGCGATCGATACGCTGTTGCCTCTGTCGGCGGAGGTGCGGCGCGAGCAGATCCTGACGGAGCATATCGCGGTGTTCGCGCGGCGCGGCCATCCCGAGCTCGGCACCCGGCTCGACAAGAAGGCTTATTTGCGCATGGAGCATGTCTGCGTGACGTCGCGGCGCAGCGGCCTGTCATTCGAGGATTTTCAGCTCCAGCGCCTCGGCCTGACCCGCACTGTTCGCCTGACCTGTCAGAATTTCGCAACCGCCTGCCACGTCGTGAGCCGCAGCAACATGCTGCTGACCGCCTCGGAGAGCGCCGCCTCCGTGCTGGAAGATCCCGGGCTGCTGCAGTGCTTCCCCTGCCCGTTTCCGATCAGTCCGCACGTCAATTATCTCTACTGGCACGCCACCGCCGAGGACGATACCACCAATCAATGGCTGCGCGAGCAGTTGCGCGCCGCCGCGGCGCTGCTGGCCGGCAGCCGCTTCAGCAAGAAGAATCGCCGCGCAGTGAAAGCGCGCCCCAGGGTCGGCATTCCGCTTCCGGCCAGCCTCGCCGCCGAATAGCCGCGTCCGCCCGGTATTATGGCGCAAACGCCACAAGCCTACCGAAACTCCGGTTCCTAGATTCCGGGAGGGTACCGTGAGCTAGGAGAAGCGCCGTGTGGCGGCGCGCGGCTTGGGCCGCAACGCTCTTAAGTCTTTTGATTGTATGCCGGAGCGGCGTCGGCGACAAAGTAACCGTGCGTATTGGGATTATCGCCCCTCCGCCAGCAAAAGCCGCTTTCACGGCGGACCTGTATGAAATCGAGATAGACCAAATTGCAATAGAACCAGAGGGTTTTGCCGCCTTTGCGGAATGGGTCCGAAAACTCGCCGCTGGCGATGAATTCAAATTCGTTAACTTGCATTCCGTTTGGCCGCCGAGGCTGTTCAGATACCGGGTGGAACCATGAAGCTGAAACGTGGATCGTTTACGGCGATCTTCTTCCTTGCATGCGTCGCGGCACTAGTGGCTCGTCACAGTGATTTTGACGGTTTGATACCGAGCCAGCTTAGGATCGGCAAGTTCTCTGGCGGCACGAGGATTTCGATGCTTCTGGGGATATCGGCTCGACG